>JABMNB010000234.1 GCA_013205335.1 Rhodospirillales bacterium | reverse complement strand
GCTTGCGGAAGTGCCATTGGCCGGGCTATCCTCTACCTCTCGGAAAACCGGCCCGAAGATAAACCTCCAGGCCACAAGTCTGTGTTTTTCGCGTCGCAACGGTATAGTCGCCCCCGCACGGCGGCACCACGCCGGTTCATGAATCGCGAAGGAGTTGGAAATGGGTCTCATACAAGCGGCAGTGGGTGCGATCGGCGGGACGCTCGCGGACCAGTGGAAGGATTTCTACACGGTGCCGGGCGGCTTGCCGTCGACGGCGGCGTTGTTCGCGGCGGTTCCGCAGGGCACCAATGCCGGGCGTGGCTCGAACACGAAGGGCTCGTCGAACATCATCACCAACGGCTCGAAGATCGTCGTGCCCGAAGGCTACGGGCTGTTGCTGTTCCAGGATGGCAAGATCACCGGCTTCGTCGCCGAACCCGGCGCGTACGAATGGCGCTCGGATGACCTCAACTCGTCATCGATCTTCGCCGGCAATGGCTTCGTCAGCCCGCTCATCATGCAGAGCTGGGAGCGCTTCAAGTTCGGCGGCCAGCCCGGTTCGCAGCAGGCCGCGTTCTTCGTCTCGCTGAAGGAGCTGCCGGACAACCGCTTCGGCACGCAGTCGGAAATCTACTGGGACGATGGCTTCCTCAACACGCAGGTCGGCGCGGTCACGCGCGGCTCGTACACGTTGAAGATCGTCGACCCGATCCTGTTCGTGAAGAACTTCGTGCCGGCCACGTACCTGCAGACCGGGCAGGTGTTCAATTTCACCGACATGGACAACGCCGCCGCGAGCCAGCTGTTCAACGAAGTCGTCGGCTCGCTCGCGCCGGCCTTCAGCCTGTACACGAACGATCCCGGCAAGGGCAATCGCATCACGAAGCTGCAACAGGATTCGCTCGGCTTCGCGAAGAGCCTGTCCGATGCGGTCGAGCAGGCCTACCAGTGGAAGTCTGATCGCGGCCTGGCCATCGTCAAGACGGCCATCGTTTCGATCGAGTACGACGCCAACACGCGCGAGCTGCTGAAGACCGTGCAGCGCGCCGACGCGTTGTCCGGTTCGCGTGGCAACTCGAACCTGCAGGCGAGCGTCGCGCAAGGCATCCAGTCGGCCGGCGAAACGGGCGGTGCCGCGGGCCTCGTCGGTGTCGGCATGGCCTCGGGCATGCTCGGTGCGGTCGGCGGATTGCAGCAGCCCGCCACGCCGGCGGCTCCTGCCGCGGACGATCCGATCGGCAAGCTCAAGAAGGCCAAGGAGATGCTCGAAATGGGCCTCATCACGCAGGCCGACTACGACGCGCTAAAAGCCAAGGCGCTCGGCCTGTAATCGGTCGGGCACACCGCCACCATGTCCAACACCACGCCACCCAAACCGCCCGTGCCGGGATACACCGGCCCGGGCTCTCCGCAAGACGTGCCACCGGTTCCCGGCAGCTCGCCGATCGATACGTCGACGCTGCCGAAACCGATCCGCGACGAACTCGAAGCGCCCGATCCCGTCGCCATCGACACGTCCGCGGCCGAACTGAAGGACGGCCTCAACCGCTGCCCGAAGTGCGGCTCGACCGACATCCGCCACAAGGTCGGCAGCGACCTGCTGGTCTGCGTTTACTGCCGGAACGAATGGGACGGTGCGCGCGTCGAGGAGGAGTTCGGGTTCGGCGAAGGCATCGCGAACCTGCGTGGCACGAACATGGCGTCCGGTGCGCGCAACATCGCCGCCGACGCCGCGAGCCTCATGTCGTTCAAGTGCACGGCGTGCGGCGCCGAGGTCACGGTCAACACCGAAAGCGCGATGACCGCACGCTGCCACTGGTGCCGGCACGTGTTTGGCGTCAACGAGCAGGTCGCCAACGGCGCGGTGCCCGATGCCGTGCTGCCGTTCCACATCACGAAGGACGACGCGGTCGCGCGCATCCGCCAGTTCGTCGACAAGCGGCGCATGTTCGCGCTGAAGGAGTTCAAGGAGCAGTTCACGCCGGAGAACGTCACCGGCGTCTACCTGCCCTACATGATCGTCGATGGCAACGTCAGCGCCGCGGTCGCCGGCCAGGGCGAGATCAAGACGCGCGAGTACACGCGCGGCACCGGCAACAACAAGAAGACCTACTACGACGCGGACGTCTACCAAGTGGAACGTCAGGTCGATTTTTGCGTCGACGACCTGCCGCTCGAATCGTCGACCGAACGCGGCAACCTCGACACCAAGGTCAACACCAACAACATCATCAACACGATCCTGCCGTTCGACACCAAGAACGCGGTGAAGTGGAACGCGTCGTACCTTGCAGGCTTCACCTCGGAAAAGCGCAACGCGGATGTCGCGCTCCTGCAGCCACGCCTCGAGGATCAGTTCCTGTCGATTGCCCGCGCGCAGGTCGAAGCATCGGTCAACCGCTACGACCGCGGCGTGCGCTGGGAACAGGAACAGCTCAACGTGCACGGCACGCGCTGGGTCGCGATGTATCTGCCCGTGTGGCTGTACTCGTTCCACCAACCCGGCAGCAACGGCGGCCTGCTGCATTACATCGCGGTCAACGGCCGCACCGGCGAAACGATGGGCAGCGTGCCCGTGCAGCAGTGGAAACTTCTGCTTGCGGCGCTGACCGCCGGCACGGTGATCGAAGGCATCGCAATCGGAATCCTGGCGAGTTCATCATGAGTGACGACGGCGGACTATGGCTCCTCGCGGCAGGCCCGGTCGGCGCAACCGCGCTGTACTGGGCGCTGTACCGGTACTATCGCAATACCGACAAGTCGCACGCGTTCGAGCGTGAGACGAAGGTCGAAGCGCAGCCCGTCACGGGTTCGGATGCACAGGTAGGTGAGAACAACGGCACCCAGGCTTCGCGCATCAGCGGGGACAACGTGGGCGCGTATCGGACACGCGTCGCGCGCGTGGGGACTGATACGAGCTGAGTGCGAGCGATTGCGGACGTCGGGCAGTCGCGAATTCTCTTTTTCCTCCCGGAATCCGAGCGGGGAAAGACCTTATCCTTGGGTATCCAACGTTTTCACGCAGGGATTCCAGGCTGTAGCAGTTCTGGCCGTAGGCAAAATACTTTCCGGGGGCCGCAGCCGCCCGCGTGGTATTACGTGCGTCGTTGCCTTGAACATTGATCATCGAGAGGCGGGCATGGTCTTACGTTGTGTCGCTCTGTTCGCCGCAGCCGTGTTTTTCGCTGGCGCTACGCCCGGCGCATTTGGACAGGCGGTCTATACGACAACGCTCTCGGGCCCTGCTGCGGTTCCTCCGAACGCCTCAGCAGCAGTCGGCTCCGCGACGATCACCTATTTCCCCGCCACGTCCATGATGACCGTCTCGATGTCGTTCTCGGGCCTGTCCAGTATCGCGACAGCGGCGCATATCCATTGCTGCACGACCAGCACGATGAATGTTGGCATCGCCACGCCGACGTCGGGTTTCCCGGGGTTTCCAGCGGGTGCCACGTGGGGCACGTACGAACACACGTTCGACATGACGCTTGCCAGCAGCTTCAACCCGGGTTTCGTGACTGACCTGCCCCCATGAATGACGCCAGTTCTTAAGTTAGGATTTTGCCATCTGACGCTGCCCACGCGATACACGATCTGTCAGCGGGTCGAAGACGATCGCAGGTCAGGGCCCCGAATAAATTCTAGTTCCTTCACATCCTGATTGGATCAGAAG
>JABMNB010000026.1 GCA_013205335.1 Rhodospirillales bacterium | reverse complement strand
GTGTGGAGGCGGTAGCCGTAGAGGACGTTGTCGCGGATGGAGATGGGGAGCGGGTTGGGCCGCTGGAACACCATGCCCACGTCCTTGCGAAGCTCGATCAGGTCGACGTCTTCGTCGTAGATGTTCCGCCCGTGGATTCGCACCTCACCGGAGGTCGTGACGTTCGCGTAGCGCTCGTTGATGCGGTTGAAACAGCGCAGCAGGGTGGTCTTGCCGCAGCCCGAGGGTCCGAGGAAACAGACGAACTCGCCCTCGACGACGTCGAGCGAAACGTCGCCGAGGGCCGAGAAGTCGCCGAATCTCTTGGAGAGGTTTCTAACTTCCAGATAGTTCGTCATCGCAACCACCGTCACCCTGAGCGAAGCGAAGGATCTTCACGGTTAAAGGAAAAGATCCCTCGCAGGGCTCCGGAATGACGCGCCTGTTAACTTGGCGGGCGCGTTACTTGGCCTTCGGCGCCGACTTGCCGTCGTAGCGCTTCGTCCACTCCGCCAGGATGCGGTCGCGGTTCTTGGCCATCCACTCGACGTCGTTCTTCACCATCACCTTCTCGAGGTTCGGCGGATAGTTCGGCGGCGTGTTGGCGACGCCCGGATAGGCGACGATCGGATAGGTCTTGGCATAGAGCTCGTTGGCCTTCTTGGTGGCGGCCCAGTCGGCGAGCTTCTTGGCGGCGTCGAGGTTCTTGGTGCCCTTGACGATCGCGGTCACCTCGAGTTCCCAGCCCAGGCCTTCCTTCGGGATCACCAGTTCGAGCGGCGCGCCCTTGGTCTTCTCCGAAGCGCCGCGGGTGTCGAGGCCGATGCCGATCAGACGCTCACCCTTTGCGGCCTGCACGCAGGGCGCCGAGCCCGAATGGATGTACTGCGCGATGTTCTGGTGGAGCGCGTCCATGTACTTCCAGCCCGCTTCCTCGCCCATGATCTGCAGCCAGGCCGCGACGGTGAGGTAGCCGGTGCCCGACGAGGCCGGGTTCGGCATCACGATGGAGTCCTTGTAGTCCGGCTTGATCAGGTCGGCCCAGCTGGTCGGGATCGGCTTGTTGCCCTTCTTGCCTTCCACCGTGTTGAAGCAGACCAGCGAGAGATAGGCGTCCATGCCGACCCAGGTCTGGGGCGTCTTGCCGCTCAGGAACATCGGGTTGAGCGACGTCGCGCCGGCCGGCGTGTAGGGCTCGAGCATGCCCATCGAAGCCATCAGGCCGACGTTGGACGCAGCGAGGCCCCAGATGATATCGGCGCGGGGATTGTCTTTCTCGGCCATCAGCTTGGCCGCCACGACACCGGTGGAATCGCGCACCCAGGCGATCTCGATCGTGGGATTGTCGGCCTCGAAGGCCTTCTTGAACGGATCGAGCTGGTCGTTCTCCAGCGCGGTGTAGACGGTGAGCTTGGTCTTCTGCGCGAAGGCCGGCGACGCCAGGCCGAACATCGCGAGTGCAGCGGCGCCCGCGAGCGTAGCGCGCCTGAAGATGGTCCGATCGATCATTTTATTGTCCCCCTCTATTGAGCCCCTGTCGAACACCTGCAGCTACAGGCCGTTCGTGACCGTTATGTTACAGCACTGGCGTCTGCGCGCACTCAGCGTTCTTCGGTCAAATTTTCGCCAACTGCGGCGCGCCATCGCCGAACCACCCGCTTCCGTCCCGGCATTCCCGAGAGCTGCGCCTCGATCCCCACAACTATGGCCCGGCAGCGCTCCAGCAGAGCCTCGCCCCGCTCAAGGCCGCATCGCCCTGCCGCACCGGGTAGTCGAGATGGCCTCCCGAGCCCCGCTTGCCCTTGCTGCTCCCGGGATTGCCGCGACAAGGTTCGCCTTGCGCTTCATGTCGAGGAAAAGACATTTTTCAGGTCGCTGGTCGGCATGGTGTCGCGCATCCACAGGAAGCTGCCGGCCTTCATTTCCATGGCGCCCTTCATGAAGCCCGCCAGCGCAAGACGGGACAGTGCGCCGCCCACGCTGATGCGCTTCACGCCCGTCGCCGCGATCTGCTCAGCCGTGAGGTCCGGATCGCCGGCGCTCATGACGACGTTGAGCGGCTTCTTCACCTCCGACGCCACGGTGCGCATGGTCGCGAGGTCGCGCAGGCCGGGCGCATAGAGCACGTCGGCGCCCGCTTTCTCGAAGGCCTGCAGCCGACGAATGGTGTCGTCGAGGTCTTTTACGCCGCGAATCAGGTTCTCGGCCCGCGCGGTGAACGTGAACGGCACGCCGAGCGAGCGCGCCATCTCGGCACCCGCCGCCACGCGCTCCACCGCATGATTGAAGTCGTAGATCTTCTTGCCGCTCCAGTCCTCGATCGAGCCGCCGACGATGCCGGCTTCGGCCGCGTCGCGCAGGATGGTGGCGGCTTCCGTCGGGTCGTCGGCATAGCCGTTCTCGAGATCGGCGTTCACCGGCAGGTCGGTGGCGCCGGCGATCACGCGGCAATTCTCCAGCAGCTCGGCGCGGCTCACTGCATTGTCGCCGTCGACGCGCCCCAGCGCATTCGCCATGCCGAGGCTGGTCGTGGCAAGCGCTTCGAAGCCCAGAGACTGCAGCAGCTTCGCGGTGCCGGCATCCCAAGGGTTGGGCAGCAGGATGAGGCCCGGCCGTTCGTGCAACTCGCGAAACACCCGTCCTTTTTCCGTCTGCGTCCGCATCTCCGCCTCCTCCGCTTTCTGCTAAGGAACACCGATGGACCTGACAGCGCAACGGGAACTCGCCCGCCTTCTCGCCTCCCTCCGCCGCGAGCATCGCGGGCAGAGCGGGCTTGCCTCTAGTCTCATGCCGCCGGACAAGGCGACCGCCTACCGGATCGCCGGCATGGTCGCCGAGGAACTCGGCTGGCCGGTGCTCGGCTGGAAGATCGCGGCGATGAAGGAGGAGATGCAGCAGGCGCTGCGAACCGACTCGCCGATCTACGGCCGCGTCTACTTCACGGCGGAGACTCCCTACAGCGCCGAACATGCCAAGCTGGCCAGCCCGATCCCCGAGGTCGAGTACCAGGCTAAGCTCGGCCACGACCTGCCGCCACGCGACAAGCCCTACACCGTCGAGGAAGTGACCGACGCCGTGGCTTCGCTGCATCCCGGCCTCGAACTGGCCGAATGCCGTTTCATCCATGACGCACAGTTTCCGCCCCTGCCCGCCATCCTCGCCGATGGCGCGGGCTCCGGCACGATCGTCTACGGTCCCGCCATCAAGGACTGGAAGATCGTCGACATTGCGGGGCAGGAGGCGACGCTTTCTTCCGACGGCCGCCTGCGCCGCAAGGGCACGGCGGCCGCGGCGCTCGACCACCCGATGATCCCGCTCACCTGGCTCGCCAACGAACTGTCACGCACCGGCGTCGGCATGAAGGCCGGCCAGATGGTGAGCACCGGTACGCTTACCGGCATGCTGGCGCCGAAGCCCGGCGAGACGTTCGTTGCCGACTTCGGCCCGTTCGGCTCGGTCACGGTCTCCTTCACCTGAACACACGGAAGGGACGGCGGTCCTGCGTCAGGACGACAGCTCCACATCCCGGCTGATCAGCATCGCCGCCAGTGTGAGGAGGCACGCGCCGAGCAGATAGTAGCCGACCCAGGCCAGCGAGAAGTTGAGCGCGAGCCAGGTTGCGATGTAGGGCGCCAGCGACGCACCAAAGATACCTGCCAGATTGAATGTCATCGAGGCGCCGGTGTAGCGCACGGAGACGGGGAACGGCGAAGCGAGCGCAGCGCCGATCGGCCCATAGTTGAAACCCATCAGCGCAAGGCCGATGACGTTGAAGGCGAGCGCGCCGCCGAGGCCACCCGCGAGCAGCGGTTCGAGAAAAAGGCCAAACACGCCGGTGCAGGCGGTCGCGACCACGAGTACGCCACGGCGGCCGTATCGGTCGGCCAGCCAGGCCGACAACGGAATGGTTGCGGCGAAGAAGGCCACGCCGATCAGCTGAAACTCGAGATAGCGCTCGCGTGAAAAGCCAAGTTTGCTGGTGGCCCAACTAAGCGCGAATACCGTCATGAGATAGAACAGGACGAAGGTCGCCAGTGCGACCAGCGTGCCGAGCACTAACGCGCGCTTGTGGTTCCGAAGAAGCACCACGAGCGGCACGGCGACCCTGGCCTCGGTATCGACGACCTTCTGAAACTCCGGCGTCTCGGTGATCTTCAGCCGAACATAGAGACCCAGCAGCACCAACAGCAGGCTGGCGACGAACGGCAGCCGCCATCCCCAATCCAGGAACTGCGCGTCGGTGAGGGTCTCCGTCAGCAGAAGGAAAGAAGTCGCCGACAGAACGAAGCCGAGCGGTGCGCCGAGCTGGGGGAACATCGCATACCAGCCTCGGCGGTGCGGCGGCGCATTCTCCGTGGCCAGCAGAACGGCCCCGCCCCATTCGCCGCCCAATCCGAGCCCCTGGCCGAAGCGGCAGATCGCCAGCAACAGCGGCGCAAGGACGCCGATCGTCTCATACCCCGGCAGGAAGCCGATCAGGACCGTCGACAGGCCCATGGTCATGAGCGCGGCAACCAGCGTCGCCTTGCGGCCGATCCGGTCGCCATAGTGACCGAACACCGCTGCACCCAGCGGACGGGCGAAGAAGGCAATGGAAAAGGTCGCGAACGACTGCAGCACCGCCGAGGCGGGGTCGCTGGTCGGAAAGAACAGGTGCGGAAAGACCAGCACCGCCGCCGTGGCGAAGATATAGAAGTCGAAGAATTCGATCGTCGTCCCGACGAGGCTCGCGATCAGGATGCGGGCCGGCGAGTTTGCCCGCGCGCCCATCTATTTCGAGAACACCATCGCCTTGTCGCGCAGCGAGCCGTGCCGGAGCGTCAACAGGTCGAGCACATAGTTCTGGTAGAGCTTCCACGGCCGCTTGCTGCCCTGCTTGGGCTGGTGCGGCAGGGCGCGCTGGATGTAGCCGGACGAGAAGTTGACCCACGGCTCCTCGGTGAGGGTCGGGTCGCTGTTGTGCGGAACCGCCTTCGTGAAGCCTTTGCGGTCCATGTGGTTCAGGAGCCGGCAGACATATTCGCAGACCAGGTCGGCTTTCAGCGTCCACGAGGCGTTGGTGTAGCCGAAGATCGACGCGAGGTTGGGCACGTCGGAATACATCATGCCCTTGTAGATCATCGTGTCCGACGGCTTCACCTGCTTGCCGTCGACCACCAGCTTCGCGCCGCCCAGCGACTGCACGACCAGACCGGTCGCGGTCACCACCACATCGGCTTCCAGTTCGGCGCCCGACTTCAGCTTGATGCCCTTCTCCGTGAAGGTCTCGATCTGGTCGGTGACCACCGACGCCTTCTTCGTGCGGATGGCGCGGAACAGATCGGCGTCAGGGACCAGGCAGAGACGCTGGTCCCAGGGATCGTATTTCGGCGTGAAGTGCTTGGCGACGTCGTAGTCCGGCCCCAGCATCTGGCGCACGCCCCCCAGGATCAGGCTCTTCACCTTCTCCGGCTTGCGCTTGCACAGCTGGTAGAAATACATGCCCAGCAGCACGTTCTTCCAACGTGTCAGCATATAGGCGAGCTTGAGGGGCAGGCGTCGCCTGAGTTTGTTGGCGAGCGCGTCCTCCGCCGGCCGCGCCACGACGTAGGTCGGCGAGCGCTGCAGCATGGTGACGTGGCTGGCGGTCTCGGCCATTGCCGGCACCACCGTCACCGCGGTGGCGCCGCTGCCGATCACCACGACCTTCTTGCCGGCATAATCGAGATCCTGCGGCCAGTGCTGCGGATGGACGACGCGGCCCTTGAAGCCATCGATGCCGGGGAAGTCCGGCAGGTAGCCCGCCTCGTAGCGGTAGTAGCCGCTGCACATCCACAGGAAGCCGCATGAGATGAACACGCGCTCCCCGCCGCGCTCGATCTCGACCGTCCATCTGGCGTCGGGCGTCGACCACGATGCGCCAAGGACGCGATGGCCGTACCGGATGTGGCGATCGACATCGTAATCGCTCGCGACCTCGCGAATGTAACTCAGGATCGACGGCCCGTCGGCAATCGCCTTGGCGTCCTTCCACGGCCGGAAGCGGTAGCCCAGCGTGTACATGTCGGAGTCCGACCGCACACCGGGATAGCGGAACAGATCCCACGTCCCGCCGCTCGCGCCACGCCCCTCGAGGATCGCGTAGCTCTTGCCCGGGCAGTTTTTCTGCAGGTGCCAGGCCGCGCCGATGCCGGAGAGGCCGGCGCCGACGATCAGCACGTCGAAATGTTCAGAGGCCGTGTTGTTCTGCGCCGTCGGGGCGATGATCGTGTCCATACCGACTTCATCGCGGAAAGCGGCGAAACTGGCAACCGCCTGTCGAGCCTTACAGGGCGGCCGTGATGATGATCTCGATGAGATCGCCCTCGGGCATGACCGACTGCACGAAGGAGCGGACCGGGCCGTGATTTGCCGGCATCCAGGTCGCCCAGGCCTCGTCGAAGGCCGGCTTGTTGTCGTGGTCGGTGACGACGATCTCGGCCTTCACGATGCGGGTGCGGTCCAGACCGGCTTCCTTGAGATGGCCGTCGATCACGCCCAGCGCGCCCAGAGTCTGGGCACGGATGTCCTGCGTCCGGTCAGGCGACGTCGCGACACCCCACATGAAGCCGCCACCGCCCGGGAGGCGATAGATCGCGACCGAGGATTTGGCCGGCACCCTCGGATTGGGGATGCGCGTGATGTCGGTGGTACTCATGTCGATCTCCCTGACGAACCGACGGACACTATGCGCCCGAGGTAGCTGCCCGCGAACAGCGAAGCGCAGCCTATGAGGGTGACGACGGCGGCGATGACGAAGCCCGGCCCGTAACCGCCAAATCCGTCACGCAGGAAGCCGAACATGGCGGGACCGAAGGCCGAGGTGAGCTGTATCACCGTTGCAGCCGTGCCGTAGGTGACACCGAACGCCGCCGCGCCGAACTCACGGCGTATCACGACCGGCCCCAAGGTCGTCACGTGGCCGATCCCGTAGCCATAGACGAGGCTTCCGACGATCAGCACCGGAACGGTGGGCCACAACGCGATGGCGAGCAGCGCGGCCGCCTGCGCCATCATGACGAAACAGGCCAGCCGCCGGGCATCGACGCTGTCGACGATGCGCGCCAGGATCAGGCGGCCGACGAAGGCCGTGATACCGGCGGCACTGACCAGCATTCCCGCCCCCGCGCGACCGAACAGGGGCTCCGCCAGGGCCACGTGATGGGTGATGAACCCGATCTGAATGGTGAGCCCCAGCGCGAAGCCTATGGTGGCGCTCCACAGCAGCCATCCACGGTTGGCGGGGGTCGCGATCGGCAGCATGCCGATCTTGGGCGGCGCGTCGGCGTGAACAACTTCGCCGTCACGCCGCAGGCCGAGGTCGGCGGGTCCGCGATAGCGCAGCACGATCGCGACCAGAGGTCCGATGAGCAATACCGCGACGACGCTGGCGGCGATCAGTCCACGCCCGAGACCCAGTTCGCCGATGGCCAGTAGCAGCAGCGGCACGCCCACGATGGCACCGACGCTCGCCCCCATGATGGCGAGGGTCATCGAGCGGCCCTGGTGACGCTCGAACCATGGCGCCACCGTCGTGGTGATGCCCGTCATCGAAAGGGTCGACCAGCCGAAACCCAGCAGCGCGAAGCAGGGATAGAGCTGCCACGACGCCGCCACCTGGCCGATCAGCGCGACGCCCGTTGCCATGCTGGCGAGCCCCAGCAAAAGTACCGGTCGCGGCCCCCACCGGTCGATGCTGCGGCCGACGATGCGCTGGATGGCCGCGCTCACGAGGAAGAACAGCGTGATGGCCGACGCCACCTCGGCGATCGGCCATCCATGTGCGGACGTCACCGCCTGCAGGTAAACGCTCGATCCGAAGAGGCCCAGAGACCAGGCGACCGCGGCGATGACGAAGCAGGCCGCGACGACCCGCCAGCCGTAGAACAGGCGGGTCAACTCAGCCCGGCCTGATGCGGCGGGATACGAATGCCATGGCTGTTTCCTCGCAACCTTCCGTTTTGTGGTCCATTATAGGAACGATCGGAATCCCTGCCACACGATCTCCAGAATACTTCGCCATCTCCGATCGGGTCGGACGATCGAACAACCTTCAGGGGTTTCGTGCCACGTCGCGCTTCCCCTGGAACTCCAACGAGGATTTCATGCCCGCAAGCGTCAAGCAGATGATGGAAGCCGCCAACGCGGTGGTCCCGAAGGTCACCCCGGCCCAGGCCAGGGAGATGATCGCCAAGGGCGACACGCTCGTCGTCGACGTGCGCGATGCAGCCGAGGTCGCCAACAGCGGCAAAGTCCCGGGCGCGGTCAACGTCTCGCGCGGCATGCTGGAGTTCCGCGCCGATCCCGACTCGCCGTCCCACGACAAGGCCTTCGACAAGGCCAGGACCGTGATCGTCTACTGCGCCTCGGGCGGCCGCTCGGCGCTCAGCGGCAAGGTGCTGAAGGACTTCGGCTTCGCCAACGTCTTCAACCTCGGCGCCTTCAAGGACTGGGTCGAAAGCGGCGGCGCGGTCGACAAGGCCTGACGCCTGTTTTTCGGAAAACATGAGCTGCTGGATCGCCGTCATCAGCTTGGTGATCCGGGCACGCTGTGCTTCATCGAGCGGCCTGTCGTCGGGTAGCGACTGCAGCAACAGCTCGACATCCTCGAGCTCCTTGACGAGATTATAGGCCTTGCTGGTCTTCTCTTTCTCCGTGCCTGCGAGCATCGGATA
Organism: Rhodospirillales bacterium; assembly: GCA_013205335.1. Lineage (GTDB taxonomy): Bacteria > Pseudomonadota > Alphaproteobacteria > Reyranellales > Reyranellaceae > Reyranella. Next base: position 10,613 of record JABMNB010000026.1, on the reverse strand, counting down.
GACCGTAAGATAGAGCGAGGCGAGGCTGCGATTCTGCAGCTCCGGTGTCAGCGGAATCGTACTCTTGAAGACGCCGCTCAGGGCCGCCTTCGCCTCGCCAACCGTCTTCGCGCGACGAAGCATAAAATTCATGCCGTCCAGCCGGTGCTCGATCTCGAAGCGATGACTGATCAGGTCGGCCTGGCTTTTCTGCGAGACCTCATGCTCGTGCTGGACCTGTTGCAGGAAGGCCGCGCCACCGGTGAGGACGACGGACGACAACAGCCACATTCCGACGGAGCTGTTCAGGAACTCGTACGCCCTGGAACCGAAGCCCGGCTTCTCCGGAGAGCTCCCGGCGGCTTCGGCGCGGGCCGTGAGGCCTACTCCTCCAGGGATTTGCGGATCGAATGGCGATAGCGCTCCTCGGCCGCGGTGCGCCTAGCCTCGTCTTCGGTCAGCATCTTCGCTCTCTACTCCTTCATGAAAGCGTTGAGCTCACCTGTCGCGATCGCACGGTCGACATAGGTGAAGGTACCTTTCTCCTTCACTTCCGTTGCCGCATCCACCAGGCCGGTCATGGCGGCGCGATAGAGCGAGGTGGCGAGGCTGATGCGCTTTACGCCGGCGGCTTCGAGTTCGGCCTTGCTGAAGGACTTTCCCTTGATTCCGACCATGAAATTGAACGGCTTGCGCAGCGCGCTGCAGACCTTCTTTACCGAGGCAAGATCCGGCAGGCCGGGCGCAAACAGCACATCGGCCCCCGCCGCCTCATAGGCCTGCAGACGTTTGATCACGTCGCCGAGGTCGGGCTTGCCGCGCAGGAATCCTTCGGCGCGCGCCGTCAGGACAAACGGTACCGGCAGCGAACGCGCCGCATCGACCGCCGCCTTGATACGCATTGTCGCCATCTCGATATCGAAGAGCGGCTGGTCCGGGTTGCCGGTCGCATCCTCGATCGAGCCGCCGACCAGGCCGACGCCCGCGGCCTGGCGGATCGTCTCGGCGGCGTCGTTGGGCGAATCGCCGAAGCCCTTCTCGAGATCGGCGGCTACCGGCAGGTCGGTGGCATTCACGATCAGCCGTGCGTTGGCCAGTGCCTCGTCACGCGTCACCCGGCCGTCGCGCTTGCCCAGCACGCCAGCCTTGGCGCCGCTCGAGGTCGCCAGGGCCTCGAAGCCCAGCCCCGCCAGAACCCTCGCCGAGCCGGCATCCCACGGATTGGCAATGACGAACGCGCCCGGCGCGTCATGCAGCGCACGAAATTTGCGGGCCTTCTCGGCCTGGCTGACACTCATGGACGTTCCCCTACTCGAAAATGCGCGGCGCAGTTTGTCTCGCCCGCTCTCTCCAGGGCAATCGAGATTATTTCAACGGCGTCCCTTGTCTCGCCGCGACCGTGCGGCGCCAGCGGGTATAGGGCAGCGTGATCGCCACCGAAATCGCGATATAAGCCGAGATCACGACGGCCACCCGTCCACCCGGCAGCGACGTCGCCACGAACACCGCGACGCCGATATGCCGGGTCGCGCAGGCGACGGCGAGGGCCGAGCGATTTTCTTCTTCAGGGCCGCCGACCAGATGACCGATGACCAGGGCCACCAGGATCAGGATCGCGAGTGCCGCGACCCCCTGCCATTTGACCTCGAGCACCACGTCCCAGTTCACGGCCAATAGCACGATGGCTGCCAGCGTCATCGCCAATCCCGCCAGGCCGACCACCCGTCCCCCGGTCCAGGCCGCGAACTTCGGGAACAGCTGGCGCACAGCCATGCCTGACAGCAGCGGCACAAAGAACGACTCGCCCAGGACCAGTCCCGCCTTCTCCGGCGGGAGGTAGGGCAGTCGAGGGAACAGTGGGCCGAGCATCTCGAGCCACAGCGGCACGAGGATCACGGCCAGTACCGACGAGACCGCAACCAGGCTGAAGGTGTATGCCCCGTCACCGATGCCCAGGAGCTTGCGCGGGAGCAGCGGCGCCCCGGAGGAGACCGCGAGCACCAGCAGACCGGCTTCCGCCCCCGGCGGCAGCGGCAGCAGAATGACCAGCCCGACGGCCGCCAGCGGCACCAGCACGTACATGGCCAGCAGGGAGCGCAACAGCAGCGCGGGCTGCCGGAACAGGCGGACCGCGTCGTGCAGCGTCGAATCGAGGCCGATCCCGAAGATGATGATCGTGACGGTGATCTTGAGGAGGACGAGAAGTGCGAGGGTCACGCCTGAAGGCTACCGCATGGGAAGCGGATACATCAGCCCGCCCTTGCTCCACAAGGCATTCGCGCCGCGTTCGAATTTGAGCGGAGAGCCGGCCCCGAGGTTGCGATCGAAACTCTCGCCGTAACTCCCGACCTGCCGGATGATGTTGTAGGCCCAGTCCTCCTCGAGACCGAGTGCCTTGCCGTTGCCCGGTATGGTGCCGAGCAGCTGGCGAACATCGGCGTCGGTCGACTGGCGCTCGCCGGCGACCCTGTCCTTCGTGAGATTCAGCTCTTCGGCCAGGAGCATCGCCTGGAACGACCAGCGCACGATGTCGACCCACGCATCGTCGCCGCGGCGCACATAGGGGCCCAGCGGCTCGCGCGAGATCAGCTGCGGCAGGACCATGTAGTCGGCCTGCTTGTTGCGGGTTGCCAGGACCGCAGCAAGCGCGGTGGCATCCTGGGTCATGCCGGCGCATCGGCTGGCGAAGAAGGCCGCGTACATGGCTTCGGCGTTGTCGAACGGGACGGGCTGGATCGTATAGCGTCTGGCGCGAAACCAGTTGACCATGTTGGCTTCGTGCGTCGTTCCCTTTACGACGCAGATCTTCGAGGAGCCGAGCCCGGACGGCGCGGTGACCCCGATCTTCTTCGACACGGCAAAGGACTGCCCATCGTAGAAATTCACGGCCGCAAAATCGATTTCGGTTCCAACATCTCGCTGCAGGGTGATGGTCGAATTGCGGGCCAGCATGTCGACCTTGCCGGCCTGCAGCTCGGTAAAGCGCTGCTGGGCCGTCAGAGGCACGAAGTTGACCTTGCCGGCGTCACCCAGCACGGCCGCCGCAACCGCCTTGCACATGTCGACGTCGAGGCCGGCCCAGCCCGAACTGGCGCGCGAGGAGAAGCCCGGCAGCTCACCGTTGACGCCGCAGTTGAGCTGACCTCGCTTCTTCACCAGGTCGAGCGTGGATTCGGCGACGGCGGGCAGCCCGGCGAGTGTCAGCGCGACGCCAGCCAGGCCCAGCGCTCGAACGACGATTCTCAGCTTCATCGATACTCCCCCGAGTTGCGCGTACTCTCGGTAACACACAATCGGCGGCATGGCTTCTGCCACAGTTTGCAGTGAGGGAAGTTAAAATTTACAATGGAAGCGGCATTGCCGAAGCACCCAAACGGATCATGATCGTGTTGGGTTTGCCGAAAGTGCAGACTGCAACATCGACGGGCCGCCGCCGCGGTCATGGGAGAATTCTATGCAGCGTCGCAGCCTGATGACCGCCCTCGCCGCCGCGCTCGCGGCCGGCGTTTCGCGAGCGGCGTTGGCACAGGACACGACCAAGAAGCCGTTCACGTCCGAACAACTCGACCAGATCCTGGCGCCGATCGCGCTCTATCCCGACGCCCTGCTCGCGCAGTCCCTGATGGCGGCGAGCTATCCGCTGGAAGTCGTCGAGGCGGCCCGCTGGTCCAAGGCCAATCCGGCCCTGAAGGGCGATGCCGCCGTCGCGGCCGTCAAGGACAAGAGCTGGGACGTCAGCGTAAAGTCGCTGGTCGCCTTCCCGCAGGTCCTCAGCCAGCTCAGCGACAATCTCGACTGGATGCAGAAGGTTGGCGACGCGATGATCGCCCAGCAGCAGGATGTCGCCGATTCGATCCAGCGCCTGCGCGCCAGGGCGGCCGACGCCGGCAATCTGCAGAGCGGCAAGGAGCAGACGGTCACCTCGCAGGGATCGGGGGCCGATCGAACCATTGTCATCGCACCGACCAACCCGGAAGTGATTTACGTACCGGCCTACAATCCCAACACCGTTTATGGGACATGGCCCTACCCGGCCTACCCGCCGACCTATTATCCGCCACCGCCGGGTTACGGCTATGGCTCGGCCCTGCTGCGCGGCCTGATGTTCGGTGTGGGCATTGCGGCCGCCGGCGCGATCTTCGGCGGTTGGAACTGGGGACGCGGCAACAGTTACGTCAACGTGAACGTCAACCGCGCGGTCAACATCGATCGCAACTTCAACGTCAACAACATCAACAACGGCCGCTGGCAGCACGAGCCGATCCACCGCAAGGGTGTGGCCTATCGCGATCCCGCGACCCGTGAGCGCTTCAACCAGGCGCGCCCTGGCGCTGACGAGCGTCAGGATTTCCGCGGCCGCCTCGAGAACCGCCCCGCCGGCGGACAGGCCAATGCCCGCCCCAACCTGCCCAATCGCCCGGCCGGCGGCGCAGCCCAGCATCCCAACATCACGAACCGCGCCGCCGGCGGCCAGCACCCCAACTTCCAGAACCAAGCCGGGGCGCCGCGTGGCGGCGGCGCCATCCGAGGCGTCAACAACGGGCAGCAGGTCAATCGCGAAGCCGCCCGCGGACGGGCGCAGCAGTCCCGGGCGACGACGCATCCAGCGGGCGGCGGTGGTGGCGCGCGCGCCGGTGGAGGCGCTGCGCGCGGCGGCGGCGGTGCCGGTGGCGGCGGTGGCCACGTCGGCGGCGGTGCCCACGGAGGAGGACGGCGATGAACGCTTCACTGCTCAGGAGGGCGATTCTCGCCCTCTTCCTGGCCGGCAGCTTCGCAGCCGGACTGTCGACGATCGGATGGGCGCAGACGGCCAAGCCGCAGGGCTTCGCCACCCCCGAGGCAGCTGCCGATGCACTCACCGAGGCGATCAGGCGCGACGACGACAAGGCGGTCAGCGCCGCGCTGGGCGCCGGCTGGCGCGACTTCGTCCTCGGCCGGCCCGAGGACGAGGAGCGCACGCGCGAGAAATTCCTCCAGGCCTGGGACGCGAACCACAAGGTCGTCGTCGACGGCAACAAGGCGACGATCGAGGTCGGCACGACTGGCTGGACCAGTCCCATCCCCCTCGTAAAGGATGGCGACCAGTGGCGCTTCGACGGCGAAGCCGGCCGCAAGGAGATCATCGCCCGGCAGATCGGACGCAACGAGCTGTCGGTCATCCAGAGCCTGCTGGCGCTGGTCGATGCCCAGCATGATTATGCGGCCCTCGACCCGATGAAAGTCGGCGCGCCGGTCTATGCGCGGCGGCTGCTCAGCTCACCGGGCAAGAAGGACGGTCTTTACTGGGATGCCGCCCCCGGCGAACCGGAGAGCCCCATTGGCCCTGCGCTCGCGACGGCCCAGGCCGCGGGCCAGGGCGGCACCGAAGACGGCTATTACGGTTACCGCTTCCGCCTGCTCTACGCCCAGGGCGCGGATGCGCCCGGCGGAGCCTACGAGTACCTGGTGAACAATCGGATGATCGGCGGCTTCGCCATCCTCGCCTGGCCGATCCGCTACGGCGACACCGGCGTCATGACCTTCATGGTCAACCAGGATGGCGTCGTCTACGAACAGGATCTCGGCCCGGATACCGCGACCAAGGCCGCGGCCATCAACGTCTACAATCCGGACAAGAACTGGGACAAGGCCGACACGACCCCGCCGTGACGGCGGTCGCTAGCCCGGCCAGGGCAGCGACCAGGTCTTCACGTTGGTGAAGCTCTTCATCGCCTCGAGCACGCCTTCCTTGTAGCCGAGGCCTGAATCCTTGATGCCGCCGAACGGCGACATCTCGATGCGGTAGCCCGGCACTTCCCAGACATTCACCGTGCCGACCTGCAGCTCGTCGACGAACTTGGTGATGTAGTCGAGCCGGTCGGTGCAGACGCCCGAGGACAGGCCGTAGGCGGTGCCGTTGGACACCTCTATGGCGTGGGCGATGTCCCGCACGCGGATGATCGGGATCGCGGGACCGAACGTCTCTTCGCGCACCAGCTCGGCCTGCGGATCGACATGATCGACGACGGTTGGCGGAAAGAGCGCGCCCTGGCGGTCGTTGCCGTACAGCAGCCTGGCGCCATGTTTGGCCACTGCCTCGCTCACGCGATTCTGGAACAGCGTCGCCGCGCGCTCGTGAATCACGGTGCCGACATCGGTCTCGGGGTCGAGCGGATCGCCGGCCTTCAGCTTCTTCGCCTTGGCCAGCACGCGCTCGACGAAGGCATCGGCCACCTTGTCGACCACCAGGATGCGCTTCACCGCGGTGCAGCGCTGGCCGGAGTTCTTGGTGGCGCCCGCGACGGCCAGCTCGGCCGCCTTGTCGAGGTCGGCATCCTCCATGACGATCAGCGGATCGTTGCCGCCCAGCTCCAGCACGATGCGCTTGTAGCCTGCCTTCTCGGCGATGTACTTGCCGACCCGGACCGATCCCGTGAAGGTCACCAGATCGGCGCGCGGATCGACGATCATCGCGTCGCCGATATCGGACGGGTTGCCGGTGATGACCGACAGCATCTCCGGCGGCAGGCCCGCCTCGTAGAGCGTGTCGGCGAGAAACAAAGCCGTGAGCGGCGTCAGCTCGGTCGGCTTCAGAACGACGCAATTGTTGGTCGCGAAGGCCGGCGCCAGCTTGTGCGCCACCATGTTGAGCGGATGGTTGAACGGCGTGATCGCCGAGATGGCGTTCAATGGCTGGCGCAGGGTGAAGATCTTGCGCGACTTGCCGTGCGGGGTGAGATCGCAGGAGAAGGTCTGCCCGTCGTCCAGCATGCAGAGCTGGCCGGCGAAGGTGAAGACGTCGTAGGCGCGGCCGACCTCGTAAAGTGAGTCCTTCAGGCAGAGGCCCGACTCCAGGGTGATCAGGCGCGACAGCTCTTCCTTGCGCGAAACGAGCAGGTCCGCCGTCTTGAGCAGGATCTGCTGGCGCTGATAGCGCGTCAGCTTGGGCTTGTAGTCGTGGGCGATCTGGAAGGCCTCGGCGACCAGTTCGGGCGTGGCGCGCGGCACGGTCCCGACCAGGCGATTGTCCCAGGGGAAGCGCACTTCGAGGCGCGCCTTGGTCTCGACCTTCCTGCCGGCGATGCGGAGATACTCGTGGCGAACATCGGAGCCAGTGCGGGTAACGGTGTCCATGGAACTCTCTCAGGCGACGAGGTTGAGGGCGAGATCGAAGGCGTCGAAGTTGCGCCAGCGATGCGCACCCGTATCGCCGTTCGCGAGCCTGCGGTTGCACAGCAGCGGGACGCGCTGCTCGGAAGTGCCGCCATGGCTGCGCAGCGGCTCAGTGAGGCCCGAGAGGTCGTGCCGCGAGGCCGAGGTGCCCAGTACCTTGTGCTGGGTCGAGACGACGATGAGGTCGCCCAGCCGGTCGGCCGGAAGCTCGAACTTCTCTGCCACCTCTTCCTTGGTCAGCGCCGCCTCGATGCCCGGCATCGCCTTCAGCTTGGCGGCCCATTCCAGCGGCTGGTCGCAATAGACGACCGCGAAGGAGCCCAGCGCGCCGTGATGCACGACATAGGGATCGGTGATCGGCAGGATGACGCGGGCCTTGTCCTTGCCCACCCAGCCGTCGAACAGATCCTGCAGGTAGATGACGTCCGGCTGGCCGTCGCTGCCGAACTTGGCGTTCATACCGTGGTCAGCGGTGACGACGATGGTGCAACCCAGGGCGTCGAGCTTCGCCAGGTAGCCGTCCATCATGGCGTAGAAGTCATTGGCAACCGGGGTGCCCGGCGCGTGCTTGTGCTGGATGTAATCGGTGGTCGACAGATACATGACCTCCGGCCGGTCGCGCTCCATCAGCTTGACGCCGGCGGCGAACACGAACTCCGAGAGGCCGGCGCTGTAGACGTCGGGCACGCCCATGCCGACCAGCTCGTTCACATGCTCGATGCCGTTGTCGGCCAGGGTCGCCTTGTCCGACTTCTCCGACGAGAAGGAGCAGGCCTTGCCGGCGCCCAGTTCGAGCCCCTTGCCCAGAAGGCCGCGCAGCTTGTCCTTGGCGGTGATGACCGCAATGCGGCAACCCGCGCGCTGGAAGGCCGGGAACAGCGTCTCGACCCGCAGGAACCTCGGATCGTTCATCATCACTTCCTTGCCCGTCTCGGGATCGAGGAAGTAGTTGCCGCAGATGCCATGGACCGCCGGCGGACGGCCGGTGACGATCGAAAGGTTGTTCGGGTTGGTGAAGCTCGGCACCACGCAGTCCCCGACCAGGTTGGTGCCTTCCTTCAGGACCTTGGCAAACCACGGCGCCCGGCCCGCCTCGACGGCGCGCTCGATGTATCCCGGCTCGGAGCCGTCGACACAGACGACGACGACCGGCTGCTTGGGCAGACGGTAGTTGCGGCCGTTGACCGAGATGTCGCCGCCGCCGCGGTTGATGCTGTCGGGTGCCATTTTCGTTCCCTTAGTCTGCGGCCAATGCCGGGCCGCCGTTGGTGACCCGCATCTCGTCCAGCACCTCACGGACCGCCGCAAGGGCGCCGCGCATGTGGTCGGGATAGAGCCGGCCGATGCAGCCCATGCGGAATGAATCCGCCACGGTGAGCTTGCCCGGATAGATCACGTAGCCGCGATCCTTGAGACCGTCGTAGAAACGCTGGAAGACGAACTTCGGATCGGTCGGCATGTGGAAGGTGACGATGATTGGGGCCTGCAGGTCGTTCGGCAGCAGCGTCTGGAAGCCCATGGCGCGCATGCCGTCTATCAGCACCTTGGCATTCTCGCGGTAGCGCCTGCCGCGGCCTTCGACACCGCCCTCCTCGCCGTGCTCCTCGATCGCCTTGCCCAGCGCCACGATGACATGGATCGGCGGCGTGAAACGGTACTGGCCGGTCTTGGCGAAGCCCTCGGCCTGGTCGAACAGGTCGAGGACCAGCGTCGTCGCGTTGCCCTTGCATTCGACGAGCGCGCTGTTGCGGCAGACGACAAAGCCGAGGCCCGGCACGCCTTCGAGGCACTTGTTGGACGAGGCCGCCAGCGCGTCATAGTAGACGTTGCGCGCGTCGATCTCGATCGCGCCGAAGGCCGACATCGAATCGACCAGCAGGCGGCGGCCCTGCTTCTTCACCAGCGCGGCGATCTCTGCGATTGGATTGAGGATGCCCGAGGTGGTCTCGCAATGGACGGCGAAGACGTGAGTAATGGCCTTGTCGTCGGCCAGCATCTTCTCGAGCTGGGCGAGATCGGGAGGCGTGTCCTCGGGCGTCTCGTAGGTCGCCACCGCACGGCCGGCGACCTCGGCGATCTTCCTGGCGCGCTGTCCGTAGGCGCCGTTGATCACGACGAGAAGTTTGCCGGTCTTCGGCACGAACGAGGTGATCATCGCCTCGACGGCAAAGGTGCCGGAGCCCTGCACCGGCACGGTGACATGCGTGCCTTCAGCGCCAGCGAGTTCGACGATCTTGGTCAGCACCATCTTGTTGATTGCGATGAAGCCCTGATCGCGGGAGCCCCAGTCGTGGACCATGGCCTGCTTCACGCTGGCCGAGGTGGTGAGCGGGCCGGGTGTCAGCAGGAGCGGATCGCCGGTCTCGGAGGCAGCAGGTCGGTTGGTCATGGCGCAGATGATCGTCTCGCAATTTCTATCCGTCCAGTATATATTATGAATGTTAACTATCGGTTTCCTATATATGACACCCACCCAGCTCCGCGCCTTCCACCTCGTGGCCGAGGCCGGCTCCTTCTCCGCCGCCGCCCGCGCCTCGGGGCTCAGTCAGCCCAACCTCTCGGGCCAGGTCACGGCCCTGGAGAAGGCCTATGGCGTGCACCTGTTCGACCGTCGCGGGCGCACCGTCACGCCCACCGAAACGGGTCGGCAGCTCCACGGCGTCACGACGCGTCTGTTCGCGCTCCAGGACGAGGCACAAGCCCTGCTGTTGGGCGAGCAGGCCCTGACCCGCGGCCATCTGCGTATCGCTGCCGACTCCGCGCACCATGTCGTTCCGATCATGGCCGCGCTGCGCAAGCGGGCCGGCGGCCTCACCTTTGCCCTTTCGATCGACAATTCCGCGGTCGTGCTGGAGCGACTGCTACGACACGAGGCCGACGTCGCCGTGATGGCCAAGAGCCTGTCCGATCCGCGACTGCACGCCGTGCGGTTGCGGACCGACCGGCTGGTCCTGTTCGCCCCCGCCGGCCATGTCCTCGCGCGGCGTGGCCGCACGCCTCTGTCGGCCCTGGGCGGCCAGGAGCTGGTGCTGCGCGAACGCGGCTCGATCACCCGCGAAGTGCTTGAACAGGCGATGGCGGCGGCCGATATCCGGCCGGCGTCGATCGTCGAGGTGCAGACCCGCGAGGGCGTGCGCGAGGCGGTTGCAGCCGGGTTCGGCATCGGCGCGGTGTTCGCAAGTGAACTCGGCGAGGATCGCCGTTTCCGCCGCATCACGATCACCGATCAGGATCTGGCAGTCGCGGAATATGCCGTGTGCCTGCAGGAGCGTCGCCGCGTTGCGCTCGTTCGAGCCTTTATGGAAGAAGCGACGCGGCTGGCCTCCTGAGAGTCTGGCCGGAAATGAATTGAATCGATTCAAGCACTTCCCTCATCCTGAGGAGCGCCGCGAAGCGGCGCATCTCGAAGGATGGGTAACAGGCAAGGTGCGCGTTCCCACCCTTCGAGACGCATCGCTGCGCGATGCTCCTCAGGGTGAGGT
>JABMNB010000233.1 GCA_013205335.1 Rhodospirillales bacterium | reverse complement strand
TCGACCATGAAGGCCGCTCTCCCCTTCGGGTCAATGCCGGCCCAGGCGTTTTCGGCATCTCACGAGACCCCAATACTCTTCTCAATCCTGCCAACCCGACTGCGCGATCGGGATAGCCCTGTGAACCCAATCCTATACGCCGCCGCGCGTCTTCCCATGAGGCCGCATAACACCGCACACCCCCCTCACGGTGCGCCCTCGCAGTGCGACTGACTCGTCACCTCCGCCCTGCGATAGCAGCCGCCGCCGCCCCGTAGTCCTCCCCAGCCGCATCCTCTACGCTGGCGGAAAGCAGGCGACATGACCTGCCCCGGAGGAGACATCGATGCGCCTGACACGTCGCGCCGCGCTGGGCGGCCTTATCGCCACGTCACCCGTTCTGGCCGCAGCGCCTGCGATCGCGCAGAAAAGCGCCCCCGGAAGCGACTGGCCCAACCGGCGGCTGCGGCTCCTCGTGCCCAGCGCCGCCGGCGGCTACGAGGTCTATGCCCGCATCCTCGCGCCGCGACTCGCCGAGCTGCTGGGCCAGCCGGTGGTGGTCGACAACAAGCCCGGCGCCAACGGCATCATCGGCATGCAGGAGGTCCAGCGCAGCGCGCCCGACGGCTACACCTTCATGTTCGCCCATGTCGGCGCCATCTCGATCGGCATCAGCATCTATCCCAACATGCCGCTCGATCCGGTCGACGATCTCGCGTCGATCTCGGTGGCCGTCACCTCGCCGCTGGTCTGGGCGGTGACGCCGTCGCTGCCGTTCAAGTCGATGCCGGAGTTCATCGCCAAAGCGCAGGCCGAGCCCGGCCAGTGGCGCTACGGCCTGCCGGCCTCCGGCAGCATCCCGCACCTGGTCGCCGAAGATACGAAGATCCGCCACAAGCTCGACATGCCGGCCGTGCCCTATCGCAACACGCCGCAGTCGCTGATGGCGGTGATCAGCGGCGAGGTGCCGATCACGGTCGACAGCCTCGGCGCCAGCGCCGGTCACATCGCCGGCGGCAAGCTGCGCGCGCTGGCCATCACCTCGCGCGAGCGTTCGCCGCGCCTGCCCGACGTGCCGACCATGATGGAACTCGGCCTCGATCAGCGCGAGTGGGTGGCGTGGTATGCGTTCATGGCGCCCAAGGGCACGCCGGACGAGATCGTCCAGAAGCTGAACGGCGCGATCAACCAGGCGCTGCAGGAGGAGGCCATCGCCACCCGTATCCGCGAGCTGGGCGCCTCGCCCCGGATCACGACGCCGGCCGAGACGCTCGCCTTCATCACCAGAGAGCGCGCCGATTTCGGCGCCATCGCCAAGGCCGGCAAAATCCGCGTGGAGTAGGGCCGCGGCGGTCAAAGCGCGGCAACGATTCCGTACGATTGATACAAAATACCGGGGGACGGAGGCTCGTCCGCGCCGCGGCGGCCCGTGATATACTGCGGTTGGCGGTTTTGCGAGGGTACCGGTGCGCAGGGACGACAGAAAGCTTGCCGAGCTCGAGAAGAGCCTCAATCAGCTGCGCGACGATCTCAACGATCTGTCGCAGGCGCTGAACGTCAATCCGCGCAACACCAGCCTGGTGATCCGCAGGGTCAACCTGATGGGCCGGATCGTGGCGGCCCAGTCCGGCGTCGAGCAGTTGCGCGGCACGCTGCGCCACGCCTGAGCGGCGGCCGGCGCTGCCCGCGAACGCCATCGATGCCACGACAAGAATACTCCGTCTCGTCCCGACCATCGCGAACTCCCCCAGGCGCCTGCGTATGGAACGAATTTGCACGCCCCTGCAGCGGGATCCTGTTGCCCTCCCGCGCATGATAGGCCAGAAGGAGCGTGGGTGCCCGCACATCGACGCGGGCAGGGACCAGCGCTGGTCGGGCCGCCAGCGATCCGTTTTCCATTCGTGGCACCCATGACCCGCAATCCTCACGTGCGTCCCACCCTGTTGCGCCGCTTCATCGACGGCGAAGCGTCGGGCGGCATCGTCCTCATGGGGGCCGCGGCGCTGGCGCTGATCGTCGCCAATTCACCGCTGGCCGCCATCTATTTCGCGGCGCTCAAGACCTATGTCGGGCCGCTCAGCGTCTCGCACTGGATCAACGATGCGCTGATGGCGGTGTTCTTCCTGCTGGTCGGGCTGGAGATCAAGCGCGAGGTCGTCGACGGCCAGCTCTCGACCTGGTCGCGGCGCGTCCTGCCCGGCCTCTGCGCCGCCGGCGGCATGGCGGTACCGGCGCTGATCTTCGCCTCGCTCAACTGGAACAACGGCGAAGTGATTCGCGGCTGGGCGATTCCCACCGCGACCGACATCGCCTTTGCGCTGGGCGTGCTCTCGCTGTTCGGCAACCGGGTGCCGGCCTCGATGAAGGTGTTCCTGACCGCACTGGCGATCATCGACGATCTCGGCGCGGTGCTGATCATCGCCGTCTTCTACACCGGCAATCTCGACCTCGCGGCGCTGGGCGGCGCGGCCGCCGTGCTGATGGCGCTGCTGGCGCTCAACCGGCTCGGGGTGCGGGCGCTGCTTCCCTATCTCGCGCTGGGCGTGGTCCTGTGGCTGCTGGTGCTGCTGTCGGGTGTCCATGCGACGGTCGCGGGTGTCGCCCTCGCGCTCACCATCCCGCTCACCAGCGCGCCGGGAGGCGGTCACGAACGCGGCGTCGATTCGCCCCTGCATCGGCTGGAGCACGTGCTGGCCAGGTTCGTGCCGTTCGTCATCATTCCCGTTTTCGGCTTTGCCAACGCCGGCGTGTCGCTGGCCGGCTTCGACGTGAGCGCCCTGATCGATCCGCTGACGCTGGGCGTCGCGGGCGGGCTGGTCGTGGGCAAGGTGGTCGGCGTCTGGGGCACCGCGCTCGCGGCCGTGAAGCTCGGCTGGGCCGACGCGCCGGTCGGCGCTGCGCCGCTGCACGTGCTGGGCGTGGCGCTGCTCTGCGGCATCGGCTTCACGATGAGCCTGTTCATCGGGCTGCTGGCCTTCCCCGACAATGCGGCCCTGCAGGACGGCGTCAAGATCGGCATCCTGCTGGGCTCGCTCGTCGCGGCGGCGCTCGGGGCCCTGGTCCTGATGCTGAGCCCGAAGCCGGGCGGCGCCGAGGCGGGGGCGTTATGAAACGGGCCGCGACCCGTCAAGATTGCGGCCTCGTCGCCGCTGCTCCTTCCTGCGGGTGCCGACGTGCGTACTGGTTCATGCAGGTCGTGCAGGGCACGCCGTCGAACATGACGAGAGCGCTCGGCCCGTCATTTCATTCGTCGTCTTTTCCCCGAATGGACCGGCGGGAGTGAGTTACCAAACGGTAACCCTACATCATCACCATTGATCGCCGTCCCGCGCCGTTTGCGTTGCGTCCGGCGCGCCCGCGCTGCTAGAGACTCTGCTGGCTTCATTGCGGAGTTGTGACGGCGTGGCACTCCACTGGACGATCGATTCGCGGGCGAAGCTCATGGTGGTCGTCGCCGACGGCGCCGTCGACCGCGCCGATCTCGATCGCCTGTTGGACGTGATCGTCGGTTCGAACCTCAAAGGCTACCGCAAGCTGTTCGACGGCAGCAAGGGCGAGACGCAGCTCGGCCCGCTGGATCTGCTCGCAGTCGGCGTTCGCATTCGATCGCTGCAGTCCGCCGGCACCACACGCGGTCCGCTCGCCTTCGTCGTGCCCGACGACAAATACTGGCTGGTGGCGGGGTTGCTCGGGATTCTCGCCATCCCCAAACGCCCGATGCGTGTGTTCAAGGAGGCGCAGAAGGCCCGCGCCTGGCTCGACTCGCCCGCCGTCATCGCGAAGACGCCCGGCTGAAGCGATCCGGTGCGTGGTCGTGGAAACCGACCTGCATCCGCATCTTCCCGAGCGACTCCGCATGGTGCGGCTGATCCGGCAGGACGAGGCCCGGGCGATCCAGGGTCAGGATCGTTTCCGCGCCGTCGCCCACCACGAACCTGACCTCGCCCTCGGACATGCGGATCACGCCCCACACGCCGGCCTTCTGCCCCATCGCCGCCGCCTGCGAACTGACCGTCGTGCTACACTATGTTGTCAGCGAGTCGCGAGTCTTTCGAAGGCGCGTACCCCCTTCGCTTGGGGCGTGGCGCGATGGCCGCCTTGATGACCGTGTCGCCGTCCCGGTCAACGTTGAACCAGTCAAGGAAGGACCGCATGTCGGCGTCGAGGCGCAGCGCTGCCGGCGCCTCGTAGTGAACGCGCTCGCGACCGATGGCACCGGAGACGACCTCCACCGGACCGCTGCTGTCGCCGCGCCACCGGCCGACATCGATCCTGCTGATGCCGCTGTATCCGATCGGGAAGAGAGAGGCGTGCCAGCCGAACAGACGCGGGGCGGTCAGTGGGGCTTCGAAATTCTGCGTCGAGCATCTTTTCGACGACCCCCTCGACGGGCCTCTTCCCTCAGCCCGAAACCCAGCCCCAGCATCTGCCCGATGAGGCGGCCCTGGCGGTGGCGGACGCGCGCCAGCAGCGTGGCCAGCTCATCCTGCCGCCAGGTGAAGTCGGGCCATTCGGGATGCCGGTGAGCGTCGCTGGTCATAATCTCTGCAATCCATGCGGCGATTATGGCCTCCATTCGCCGCACAGGCAGTTTTCTCCGCACCATATGCGGAGAAAGAACTTTGCCGCGCGGTCGGGTAGCCCGCGGGGGCTACTTCCCGCGCTTGGCCAGCCAGGCCTTCATCTCGGCGATTTCCCTCTCCTGGTCGGCGATCATCTTCTCGGCCATTTTCCGGACCTCGGGATCCTTGCCGAACTGCAGCTCGACCCGGGCCATGTCGATGGCGCCCTGGTGATGCGGGATCATCCCGCGCACGAAATCGACGTCGGCGTCGCCGGTCAGCGGCACGTTCATGTTCTTCATCATCGCCATGTGCGCTTCCTTCTGCGCCTTGACGGCCGGCGGATCGGAAGGCTTGGGCATCATGTCGTCCATCATCTTCGACATGCCCTGCGCGTCGGGCATGGCGCCGTGATTGTGCGCCTGTGCGAAGGCGTTGCCGGTTAGCGTGATCAGCAGGGCGGTGGCGGTGGCGGCGATCGCGATCTTCTTCATGACTTTCTCCTGTGTTGCTTCAGTTGAACCTGGCCTGCGTCACGGTCCCGTCCGGGGCCGTGAGCTGGAGGACGCCCTTTGCCGGCAACGCGAGCGGAGCCGGCGCGCTGCCGGACAGCCGGTCGGCGCCTTCGGGCTGCAGCGGGATGCGCTGCGGCTTGCCCTCGATCACCAGGATCGCGAGGCCCTTGAAACCGGTGGCCGGCAGCGGCGCATCCTTGGCGTCGGAGACGAACACTTCGAGGCGCGTTCCCTTGCCGACCAGTTCGACATGATACTTGCCGGCGTCGGTGAGCTGGCCGCCGTTGGGCCCCTTGGTATCGTGTGCGCTGGCGGGAAGCACCGCGGCCCACGGGTTCCAGCTGGCCGCCGTGGCCAACGCGGCCGCGGTGAGGATGTTCCGTCGTCTCGTCATGGCGTGTCCCTCTCTTTCACTCGTTGTCGGTCAGAAGGCATCGGCCGCCGCGGCGGTTCCCGACGGGGCGGCGGAGCGGGCGGCGCGCAGGCGCTCCAGCGGCTTCGCCCCGAACTTCAGGAACAGGATCGGCGTCAGGAACGCATCGAGCAGCGTCGCGCTGACCAGGCCGCCGAAGATCGTCACCGCGACCGGGTGCAGGATCTCCTTGCCCGGCGTCGCCGCGTCGATCAGCAGCGGCACCAGCGCGACCCCGGCCGACAGCGCCGTCATCAGCACCGGCGTCATGCGCTCGAGGCTGCCGCGCACCACCAGCTCGCGGCCGAACGGCAGCCCGTCCGGCGCCAGCGAGAGGTTGATCCAGTGGCTGATCTTGAGGATGCCGTTGCGCGCCGCGATGCCGGTCAGCGTGATGAAGCCGATCATGCTGGCGACCGACAGCGGCTGGCCGGCCAGCGCCAGCGCCGCCACCGAGCCGATCAGGGCCAGCGGGATGCTGCCCATGATGATCGACGCCAGCGCCGCCGAGCGGTAGCGGCTGTAGAGGATCGCGAAGATCAGCGACAGCGACGCCAGCGACAGCAGGCCGATCGTGCGCGCCGATTCCTCCTGGGCCTGGAACGTGCCTTCGAGGCTGCTGAAATAGCCCTCGGGCAATCGCGCCTCCGCCAGCACGCGCCGGATGTCGGCGACGACGGCGGCCATGTCGCGGCTGCCGTCGCCGTTGGCCAGCACCACCACGCGGCGCTTGCCGTTCTCGCGCAGGATCTGGTTGGGCCCGTCGGTCTCGCGGATGTCGGCGATCTGCCGGGCGGGGATCCAGCCCGACGGCGTCTCGATCAGCAGGTCGCCCAGCCGGTCGGGCGTGCGCGTCGAATCGTCGAGCCGCAGGACCACGTCGAAGCGGCGATAGCCGTCGACGATGCGGCTCACGACGCGGCCGCTCGACAGCCGGCTGAGATGGTCGACGATGGCGCCCGGCTGCAGGCCGTAGAGCGCCGCCCGCGCGTAGTCGACGCGGATCTCGAGCTGCGGGATGCGCACCTGCTTCTCGACCTGCAGGTCGGCGAGACCGGGGATCGCCGCGAGCTTCGCGCGCAGGGCCTCGGCCGTGCCGCGCAGCGTGTCGAGGTCGTCGCCGAAGATCTTGAGCGCGATCTCGGCGCGCACGCCCGACAGCATGTGATCCAGCCGGTGGGAAATCGGCTGGCCGACGTTGGTCGACAGCGGCAGCACGGCCAGGCGCTGCCGCATGTCGGCGACGATCTCGTTCTTCGGCCGCCCGCCGGGCTTCATGTCGACCTCGATGTCGGAGGAGTGGACGCCCTCGGCATGCTCGTCGAGCTCGGCCCGCCCGGTGCGCCGCGCCACCTGCCGCACCTCCGGCACGCCCAGCAGCAGCCGTTCGGCGACCAGGCCGACGCGGTTGGATTCGGCCAGCGAGACGCCGGGGTTGAACTGGAGCGTCAGGGTGAACGAGCCTTCGTTGAACGGCGGCAGGAAGGCGCGCGGCAGCATGAAGGCGCCGGCCAGCGCGATGGCCACGGCGACGGAGGTCGCCGCCGCGATCGGCAGCGGCCGGTCGAGCGCCCGCGCCAGCGCCGCCGCGTAGCGCTGCTTCAGCCAGCGCACCAGCGGGCTTTCCGGCGCCGTCAGCCGCTTCATGTTGGGCAGCAGGTAATAGGCGAGCACCGGCGTCACGGTGATCGAGACCAGCAGGCTGGCCAGGATCGAGATGATGTAGGCCTCGCCCAGCGGCGCGAACAGGCGGCCTTCGATGCCGCCCAACGCGAACAGCGGCACGAACACCAGCACGATGATCGTGGTGGCGTAGACGATGCCGGAGCGGACCTCCTGCGAGGCCGAGACGACGACGTCGAAGACCGGCCGCGGATGGTCGGCGAGCCGGTTCTCGCGCAGCCGCCGGTGGATGTTCTCGACGTCGACCACGGCGTCGTCGACCAGCTCGCCGATGGCGATGGCGAGGCCGCCCAGCGTCATCGTGTTGATCGACAGGCCGAGCACGCCGAACACGATGGCCGTGGTCAGGATCGACAGCGGGATCGCGGTGAGCGAAATCGCCGTCGTGCGCCAGTTCAGCAGGAAGGCGAACAGCACCACCGCGACCGCGAGGCCGGCCTCGAGCAGCACGCGCCGCACGTTGTCGACCGAGGTCTGGATGAAGTTGGCCTGGCGGAACACGACCTGGTCGATCTTCGTTCCGGCGGGAAGCCCGCGCTCCAGCTCGGCCAGCGCCGCCTCGATCTCGCGAGTCAGTGCGATGGTGTCGACGTTCGGCTGCTTCTCGACCGAGACGATGACCGCCGGCTTGCCCATGTGCCCGGCGTCGCCGCGCTTGACCCGCGGCGCGAAGCTCACGGCGGCGACCTGGTGCAGCAGCACCGGCCTGCCGCCCACGTTGGCGACGGCGATGTTGCGCAGGTCGTCGAGGCTGGTGGTGCGGCCGATGTTGCGGATCAGATACTCGCGGGCATGCAGGTCGGTGAAGCCGCCGCCGCCGTTGGTGCCGAACTGCGCCACCGCCTTCTCGACCTGCTCGTAGCTCACGCCGAGCGCGCGCAGGGCCGAGGGCTGGGGCGCGACGCGGAACTGCCGCACCTCGCCGCCCATCGGGATGACCTGCGCCACGCCGGGAATGGACAGCAGCCGCGGCCGCACCGTGAAGTCGGCGACCTCGCGCAGCTCCATCGGCGACAGCGTATCGCTGGTCATCGCCAGCATGAGGATCTGCCCC
>JABMNB010000232.1 GCA_013205335.1 Rhodospirillales bacterium | reverse complement strand
GTCGAGCAATTCGGGTTGGCGATGATGCCGCGGCCCTTGTAGCCGGCGATCGCCTGCGGATTGACCTCGGGCACGACCAGCGGCACGTCGGGATCCATGCGCCAGTACGAGGTATTGTCGATCACGATGGCGCCGGCCTTGGCGGCGCGCGGGCTGTGCTCCGCCGACACCTTGGCGCCCGGCGAGCTCAGAACGATGTCGATGCCCTTGAAGTCGAACTTGGCGAGATCCTGGACCTTCAGGACGGATTTGTCGCCGAACGAGGTCTTCAGGCCGACCGAGCGGGCCGAGGCCAGCGCGACGACGTCATCGGCCGGAAAGTTTCTCTCGGCCAGGATCTGCAACATTTCGCGACCAACATTGCCGGTCGCGCCGACCACGGCGACTCTGTAGCCCATGACAATATGCGCCTTGCGTGCGCGCACCCCTGTTTGAAGGAAACGGGGAGATACGCGCAAGGCCCCACTTTGGCAAGGATACCGCCGGAAGCGTCGTTCTACTCGGCGGTCGCGCCCGAAGCCTTGATGATGGGAAGCCAGAGCGCCAGCTCGTCGCGAATGAGCTTGTCGACGGCGGCGGGCGACTCGGGCGGCATCATGTCGATGCCCTGGCCCTTCATCTTTTCGAGCACCGCCGGCAGCCTCGCAATTCGGATGATCTCGGCATTCAGCTTCTCGATGACCGGGGCCGGCGTCCCCTTCGGCATGGCGTAGCCCATCCACGTGCTGAACACATAGTCCTTCATCCCCTGCTCGACCATCGTCGGCACGTCGGGCAGCAGCTCCGAGCGCTGCGCGCTGGTGATGGCGAGGGCCTTGAGCTTTCCGCCCTTGATCTGACCGACCACGGTCGGCGTGTTGTAGAACGCCATCGTCACCTCGCCGTTGGCGACGCCCATGATGCCGGCCGGCGTCGTGCGATAGGGCACGTGCTGCAGCTTCACGCCGGCATCGCGCTCGAACAGGACGGCCGACAGATGATGGCTCGTCCCGGTTCCGCCCGAGGAGTAGGTCAGCTCCCCCGGCTTCGCCTTGGCCTGGGCGATCAGGTCGGCCACCGTCTTCGCCGGATTGTCGGGATGCACGACCAGGACGTTGGAGACCGAACCCGCGACCGCCACCGGATCGAAGTTCTTCACCGGATCGTAGCCCGGCTTGGGATAGAGCCCCATGTTGAACACCATGGTGCCCTGGGAGATCAGCAGCATCGTGTAGCCGTCGGGGGCCGCGCGCGCCGCTTCAGCGGAGGCGATGGTGCCGCCCGCGCCGGTCTTGTTGTCGACCACGACGGTCTGGCCCAACGCCTTGCCGAGTTCGTCGGCATAGATGCGGGCGATGATGTCGGCCGTGGCGCCCGGCGCCAGCGGCACGATCATGCGGATCGGCTTGGTCGGCCAGGCCTGCGCCATGCTCCCTGTCGAGACGACGGCCAGTCCGGCCGCCAGGAAGCTTCTCTTCGTCAGGACCATGGCTTTCAGTCTCCTAGAGGCCGACGGACTTCGCGACAAGGGCAGAGAGCTGCTTGCGCAGGCGCGCAACGAGCCCCTTCTCCGATCGCTTGCCGATCAGGTTGCGCATTTCATAGGGATCGCTCTTGAGATCGTAGAGTTCGTCGCATGCGACGCCATCGAGCGATTTCTGCGTCCAGTGGATGTACTTGTGACGCCTGGTGCGGATCGCCTTGTAGCTCATGCCCACCAGCCACGGCATGGCGTTCTCGCTGAAGTACTCGCACATGAACGACGTGCGCCAGCCCTTGGGCTTGGCGCCCTTCGCCAGGGGCTTCAGCGACACGCCCTGCATCGTCTTGAAGTCGGCCGCCTTGCCGCCCGCCAGATCGACGAGCGTCGGTGCGATGTCGAGCGCCAGCACCAGCTCGTCGTTCATCGTGCCCGGCTTGAACCAGGCGGGATAGCGAATGAGGAACGGCGACTTGATGCCTTCCTCGTAGGCGAAGCGCCGCTCCGGACCGAGCCCGTGTTCGCCGAAGAAGTAGCCGTTGTCGCCGAGGAACAGGATGAAGGTGTTGTCGAGTTCGCCGTTCTCCTCCAGCACCTTGAAGATGTCGCCCATGCCCTCGTCGACCGAGGCCATCATGGCGGCGCGCAGGCGGATTTCCTCGTCCGTCCCGGCGAGGATTCCGTCCAGCACCTTGCGCGAGGCCTCGTTGACCCGGAGCGCATGGGCTTCCGTCCACGCCGGCTTGTCCTTCACCACATCGGCTGCGGGGAGCGCATTGGGCCGGCGCGGAAAGTGTTCGCCCTTGTAGAGGTCGGCATGGCGCGGCGCGGGACGGTAGCCGCCGTCGGTGAAGTCGATCGTGCCGTCGGCCGCCTGGTAGGCATCGGGATGCACGGCCTTGTGCGCGAAAAACAGCGCAAACGGCTTGTCGCGCTTCTTCTTCAGGAAATCGACGGCGTGCCCGTTCAGAAGATCAGTGATGTAGCCTTTGTGCTTCGCCTCCTTGCCATCGATGTTCAGAACCGGATCGATGATCGAGCCGTGGCCCGGAAAGCTCACCCACTTGTCGTAGCCCGGCCGCGGGCCGCCGGAATTGCCCATATGCCACTTGCCGACATGGGCGGTCTCGTAGCCCAGGCGCTGCAGGATGACGTGATAGTTGGACAGGCGATGGCTGTGCGCGTCGCGCGCCACGTTGTCGATGATGCCGTGCCGGCTGGCATACTGACCGGTGAGGATCGAGGCCCGGTTGGGCGAGCACAACGGCGTGGTGTGAAACGCCGAGGTGAACATCGCGCC
>JABMNB010000231.1 GCA_013205335.1 Rhodospirillales bacterium | reverse complement strand
CTGCGACAGCGGTCGGGGCTGCCGCGGGTGCCGCGACAGGCGGCATCGTCGGTGTCCTGGTCAGCGCCGGCATCGACCGCGAACATGCCGAGGTCTATTCCGAATCGATCCGGCGCGGCAGCACTCTCGTCATCGCCCGCGTGCTCGACGAGGAAGCCGCCGGCATCGAGCGCATCCTTGGATCGTACCGGCCAGTCGATCCCGCAGCGCGCGGTGCCGACTACCGCAAGGAAGGGTGGATGAAATTCGATCCGAAGGCACCGGCCTATCAGCCAAATCAGGCCGAGATCGACCGCATGCGCGGGGACTGGCCGGCCACATGAGCGAGCGTGCTGAGCCGTAGACGGCGAGCTTGAGGTGGCATGGTTCAGTGGAAGTCGCGACTCTGGATTCGTATCTTGGGACGGTCGAGAACGATGCGGCTGCGGTCGTAGCCGGGTTTGGCGCCGGATTCGGGGCCGGACGGGTCGGTTGGCCGGGCCGATATAGTACTGCTGGAGCGATGCCGGGTGGCATTGGCTTCCGCGATCTTCACCCGGCGATTTCCTGGATCGCTGCGGACTTCGTCACCACGACCGCTGGTCGGTTGGAACAGGTCGAGTTCGGAAATCGAATCGAGTTCGGCCGACAGGTCCCACACTTGCTCCGCGACGAGATGAATCACCTTGTACCCCTTCTCGCCTTCGCACTGGATGCGCCCCCGCACCCCCATCAGGCGCGAACCCATCACGATACGGCGATACGCTTCGAATACCGTGGGCCAGACCACCAGATTGGCGATGCCGAGCTCGTCTTCCAAGGTGACGAACACCACGCCGGAAGCGGTGCCCGGCCGCTGACGCACCAGCACAAGACCGGCCAGGGTCAGGACCTCGCCGTTTTTCGAGGTCATGAGCGCTTCGGTGCTGGAGATGCCACGCTGCTGGAAAGTCGGCCGCAGCAACTCCATCGGATGGGACCGCAGCGACAGGGAGAAGCTGCTGTAATCGTCCACTACCTGCTCGCCCAGCGTGAGGCTGGGCAGGATCACGCTGGGCTCCAGGTCGCGCACCTGCGGTTGGGCATCGAGCAAGGGCAGCTGCCCGTCGGCGAAGCCGCGCACCGCCCACAGCACGTCGCGGCGCGTGAGGCTCAGAGACGCAAAGGCATCGGCGCGGGCCAAGGCAGCGATTTGCCGCTTGGTGAGACCGCTGCGGCGCCATAGATCGGCGGGGTCGCGATAGGGCGTGGTGCCGCGGCGTTCGACGATTTTCCTGGCCGCATCCTCGGAGAGACCCATCACCTGGCGCAAGCCAAGACGCAAAGCGCAGCGGTTGTTTTTCCCCTCCTCCAGGGTGCAGTCCTGTTCGCTGGCATTGATGTCGGGGGGCCGCACCTCGACGCCGTGTTCTCGTGCGTCGCGCACGAGCTGGGCGGGCGCGTAGAAACCCATCGGCTGGGAGTTGAGCAGGGCCGCGGCAAAGACCTCGGGGTAGTAGTGCTTCACGTAGGACGAGGCATAGACCAGGATCGCGAAGCTCGCAGCGTGGCTTTCGGGAAAGCCATACTCGCCGAACCCTTCGATCTGCTTGAAGCAGCGTTCGGCAAAGTCGCGCTCGTACTTGTTGTTCACCATGCCCTCGATGAAGGGCGTCTTGAACTTGTGGATAGTGCCGTTGTGGCGGAAGGTCGCCATGGCGCGGCGCAGCCTGTCGGCTTCTTCCGGTGAGAAACCGGCCCCGACGATGGCGATCTGCATCGCCTGTTCCTGGAACAGCGGGACACCCAGCGTTCTTTTCAAAACCGCTTCGAGTTCGGGCTTCGGATAGACGACGGCTCCGGGATTCGCCCGGTTCTTCAGATAGGGATGCACCATGCCGCCCTGGATGGGGCCTGGCCGTACGATCGCCACCTCGACCACGAGATCGTAATACTCCCTCGGCCGGAGGCGTGGCAGCATCGACATTTGCGCCCGGCTCTCGACCTGGAAGACGCCGACCGAATCGGCGCGGCACAGCATCTCGTAGACATTGGCGTCCGTCGGCCGCATGTCGAGATTCAGCTTTTTGCCGAAATGCGTCTCGATCAGCGCGAAGCTCTTGCGCAGTGCCGTCAGCATGCCCAGCGCCAGTACGTCGACCTTGTAGATGCCCAGCACGTCGAGATCGTCCTTGTCCCACTCGATGACGGTCCGATCCTTCATCGCCGCGTTCTGAATCGGCACCAGCTCGTCGAGCCGGTCCTCGGTCAGCACGAAGCCGCCGACGTGCTGGGAAAGGTGGCGCGGGAAGCCGCACAAGGCCGATGACAGTTCGAGCGCCAGTACGATGCGCGTGTCCTTCGGATCGAGCCCGGCTTCCCGCACATGCTCGACCTTCACGCCGCTCGACCCCATGCCCCACACCGTGTCGGCCATCACGCCCACCGTGTCTGGCGAAAGGCCGAGCACCTTGCCGACTTCGCGAATGGCGCTGCGACTCCTGAAGGAGATCACCGTGGCAGCCAGGGCCGCCTTGGAACGATGCTTTTCCTCGTAGATCCACTGGATGATCTCCTCGCGGCGCTCGTGCTCGAAATCGACGTCGATATCGGGCGGTTCGTCACGGGAATTTGACAGGAAGCGCTCGAACAGCACTTCCGTCTCGGCCGGATTGACCGATGTAATGCCGAGGCAATAGCAGATGGCGGAATTGGCGGCCGAGCCGCGGCCCTGGCACAGGATCCCGCGCTTGCGGGCCTCGCTCACGATCTCCTGCACCGTCAGGAAGTAAGGCGCGATCTTCTTGCTTTCGATGAGCTTGAACTCGCGCTGGATCGTGTGGACCACCTTCTCCGGGACACCGCCAGGATATCGCTCCTTCGGATAGCGCCAGTCCGCCCCTTCCCAGGTCAGTCGCATGAGCTTGCCCATGGGCGTTTCGCCGCCTTCGTAGACGACAGGGTACTGATAGGTAAGTTGCCGCAACGAGAAGCCGCAGCGCCGCACGATCTCCTGCGTGTGGGCGATGGCATGCGGATGGCGGCGGAACAGGCGCACCATCTCCGCGGGTTCCTTGAGATGGCGATCCGCACTGGCGAAGCGACGGAAGCCCAGTTCGTCGACGGTGCAGCCGAGACGGATGGCCGTCACGACATCCTGCAGCGCCCGCCGCTCGGGCTCGTGATAGTGGACGTCGTTGGTGGCGACGAATTTCACACCCATCTCCGTGGCGAGATCGTCGAGCTGGGACAGACGACGGGCGTCGTCGCCGCGGAACAGCATGGTGCCGGCCACGTAGCAACGGTCGCCGAACAGCTCGGCCAAGGCATGCAG
>JABMNB010000230.1 GCA_013205335.1 Rhodospirillales bacterium | reverse complement strand
CTGATGATCGGGCTGGCGCTGGTCCTGCGCGACCTCGTGCAGCGCCGGCTGGGCCGTGGCGTCGTGCTCGCCGCCATCGTTGCGGGCGCTGCCCTCTCGGGTGCCGTCGCTCCACCGCAGCTGCTCATCGCATCGACCACGGCGTTCCTTCTGTCCGAACTCGCCGACTTTGCCGTCT
Organism: Rhodospirillales bacterium; assembly: GCA_013205335.1. Lineage (GTDB taxonomy): Bacteria > Pseudomonadota > Alphaproteobacteria > Reyranellales > Reyranellaceae > Reyranella. The sequence goes on along the minus strand of JABMNB010000230.1, from coordinate 5,684 downwards.
ACACCCCGTTGCAATCGCGCGGCCTGGTGCTGGCGGTGCTGGCCAGCAGCGTCGTCGGCCTGGTAGCCGACAGTCTTCTCTTCCTGTGGCTGGCCTTCGGCAGCCTCGACTATCTGACCGGCCAGATCCTCGGCAAGCTCTGGATGGTGCTGCTGGCCCTGCCGTTCATTCACTGGATCCGCAAGCGCGAGCCGGCGATCCGCAAACACGAGGTGTCGACATGAGCCGTTTCCTGCTGCCGGTCGACGCCCGCGTCTCCGTTTCCGGTCAGCTCGACCCGAGCGACATGAAGGACCTCGCCGATGCAGGCTTCACCGCGGTCGTGAACAACCGGCCCGACGGCGAGGCCTTCTTCGGCCAGCCGAAGACGGCCGACCTGCGTGCGGCCGCCGAAGCAGCCGGACTGAAATTTCTCGACCTGCCCTTTGCCGGCCCGCGCGCGACGCCCGATCAGGTGCGCGCCTTCGCCGACCTGCTGGCCGCGGGCGACGGACGGATCGTGGCCTTCTGCAAGAGCGGCATGCGTTCGGCGCTGCTATGGGGCGCGGCGTCGATGGCCAACGGCCGCCCGCTCGAGGAAGTCCTGCAGGGCGCGCGCTCTGCCGGCCAGGAACTGGGCGGCGTCGCCGAGTTGATGACCGGCCTCGCGCAGGCGGCGCGATCCTGAGCCGCCGACCGAAAGACTTGGCTTGCGCCGGACGCGCCGCCGCTCCTTAATCGCCCGTCCTGAAAGAGTCGTTGGGGAGTGTCCACATGTTGAAGTCGATTCTGGCCGTGTCCGAAGGCGGTCCCGATGCCGCGATGTCGTTCCGGCTGGCTGCCCGGGTCGCCGCCGTATTCGACGCCAGCGTGGACGCCCTGCATCTGCCGGTCGGGCCAGCCGGCGGTGCCATCGGCGGCCTTGCCATGAGCGGCGAGGCGATGCCGCTGATCATGAACCTCGACGACGAGCGCCTCGAGGAGCGCAGCAAGGAATCGGAGCGCGCCTACAAGGAAGTGCTCGGCGCCAACGCGGGCTCGACCTTCACCGCCGCCGAGACCGCGACGCTCGACACGCTGGTCGCGATGGGCCGCTGCTCGGACCTGCTGGTGCTCGGCCGTCCAGGTTCCGATCCCGAGAACGTGGCGCCCGCCACCGTCGAGGCGGCCATTCACGAATGCGCCCGCGCCGTCATGATCGCCCCGCCGAATGCCGCCACCGGCGCCTTCGGCTCGATCATCGTGGCGTGGAACGGCAGCTTCCAGGCAGCCCGCGCCGTCGAATACTCCCTGCCGTTCCTGGCGAAGGCCAGCAACGTGACGCTTCTGATCGTCGGCTCGAAGGCCGACGATGTCGGCGCCTCGTATCTCGCGCGCAATCTCGGCCGTCACGGGATTAAGACCACCATCGACGCCATCGATCCCGGAGCGGTGTCGGGCCGCGCGCGCGGCCGCGCCCTGCTCGACTACACGCACGGCAAGGGTTCGGATCTGCTGGTGATGGGCGCCTATGGCCGCGGCCAGCTGATGAGCTTCCTCGGCCTGGGCGGCGCCACCGGCAAAGTGATCTCGTCCTGCCGCGTGCCGCTGCTGATGGCCCACTGAGGATCAGGCTCTCGCGCCGATCGGGTCGACCATCGGGGAGAGACCGGTGGGAGCTGCCTCGAAGACCTGGCCGGGAATAGTTCCCGGGCCTCTGAGAGAGGCTCAGGCCGGCCTCCGAGAGAGACTCAGGGGCAGGCGCCGGCGCCCTGGGTCACGACCTGCGGATCGCTGCACGCGCTGCAGGCATTGCTGTAGGTCTTGCGCGTTCCGTCGCGCAGCTGGCCGCAGGCGGGACGATAGTCCTTGCTGCACATCTTCGGCCGCGGATCCGCGCAGGGCCCACCCGCCACCGGCAACGATTCCGGCGCAAGCTCGGCGCGGGTCAGGCGGAACAGGAACGGCTGCGTCCGGTAGTCGCTCAGCGTGCCGAACATGAAGATCTTCGAACCCACTGCAGGCAGCGGGCTGAGTGGCCGCGCCATCAACACCTCGAGGTCGACGAGGTTGCCGGCCTGCGCCTCGTCCGTGATCGCGCCTTCGATGCGCTCGGGCGTGGCGGTGATCACCTTGAACGGCAGCTTCAGCCGCGTGCCGCCCTGCTGCCTGTCGCCGATCGCCTTCCACACCGCCTCGGCAGCCCGCTTGTTGGCCGGGCTGACATCGCGATGGCGCAGTACGAGCACCCACTGCCCGGGCGTCAGCTTGGCCGGTTCGTTGTCCTCCAGTATCTCCAGCGCCCGCTCCGGCGGCGTCATGGCGCGCGGGATCGACTTCTTGAAGGTGGCGGGCGGCGCATTCTCATGGGCAACGCGCGCAACTATCGCGTCCCATCCCTCCTCGCTGCCGCGATAGACGCTGTACCGGGACCGAACGTAACGATCGATGTCCTGCACGGCGGAGTCGTTCTTCGCAGCCTTCGCAATGGCGATCGATCGGGCGCCATACCAGAAGCCCAGCGCTTCGACCGGCGAACCTTCGAGCTGGGCCACCGAATACTGATAGACATCCTGCAGGTTGGTCGGATCGGCGGCGACGGCCAGGCGATAGTACACTCGCGCCCTGTCGTAATCCTTCGCCTGCAGCGCCGCGAAGCCCAGCACGCCATTGAAGACGCCGGCCATCTGCTCCTTCAGCAGCGCGAAACCCGCTTCGTCGAGCAGCGCGGGCTTCTGCCACTTGGGCATCACCGCGAGACCGCGCTCCGAGGCAGTGACCGCGACGGCCAGCGCCGAGGCGTCCCCGCCCGATGCCTTGAGACGACCGACATAGGCCCGGTTGGCCAGCGCGCGCACATTGTCGGGATCGACCTGCAGCAGGCGGGCGACCAGCACGTCGGCCTTCCCCGGCTGGTTGGCCGCTTGCCAGGCCGAGATCGCCTGCTCATGGGCCTCGAGCCGCAGGACGCTGCCAGGATACCAGGCAATGAACACCTCCATCGCCTGCGCCCGCCGCGCCGGATCCTTGCTGTTCAGCGCCGCCATGTAGCTGTCGTACTCGGCGGGATTGGCGAAGGAGCTCCGTTGCGCCGGGCCTGGTGCTTGCCCAGGTACTGGGGTGGGCACTTGCGGCGGTGTCTGTGCGGCAACATTGAACGATGCGACGGCACCTGTCGCCGCGAGAACGATAGCCAACCACCGCCATGCCGCCATTCCCGACTCCTCTCCGATCACGCGCTGTGTTGCAAGGCCCTTCTCACCTTGAATTGCCGTGACCATTTGGGCGAATTAAGGCACTGTTCCGGCGCACTTTTGAGCGGAGACCTGAACGATGAAAAACCGACGTTCGACGGCGTCAATGCTCGTCGCTGCGGCGCTTTGGGTCGCCTGCAGCATGGCGCCGGCCCTCGCACAGCAACAGGGCGGCCCACCGCCGGCCGTGCTCGTGCAGGCCGCCGAGATGAAGCCGATCGCCGACCAGGCCGAGTTCATCGGCCGCGCTGCCGCCGTCGACAAGGTCGAATTGCGCGCGCGTGTGAAGGGCTTCCTCGGCCCCCGCAAGTTCGCCGACGGCGACCCGGTCAAGAAGGACCAGGTCGTCTTCACCATCGAGCCCGAGACCTACCAGGCGGCGGTCGACCAGAAGAAGGCCCAACTCGACGCCGCGCGGGCCGCGCTGGCGAATGCCGACATGCAGCTCAAGCGCGCCGGCGAACTGCTGCGCTCCAGCACCGGCACCCAGGTCACCTACGACCAGCGGCTCTCCGAGCAGCTTCAGGCCAAGGCGCAGGTCGAGGACGCCGGCGCCCAGCTCCGCGACACCGAGCTCCAGCTCTCCTACACCGACATCAAGTCGCCGATCGACGGCCGCATCGGTCGCGCCGCCTTCTCGCCGGGCAATCTCGTCAGCCCCGAATCGGGGGTGCTGGCCACCGTCGTCAGCGAGAACCCGATCCGCGTGCTCTTCCCCGTGACGCAGCGCGAGCTGCTCGACGCGCGTCGCGACCAGGCCGCCGACCCGAACGGCATCGTGGTGCGCATCCGGCTTGCCGACGGCTCGATCTACAAAGAAGTGGGCAAGATCGACTTCATCGACAACACGGTCGACGCCAAGACCGACGGCCAGATCGTGCGCGCCACCTTCCCGAACCCGGAAGGCATGCTGACCGACGGTCAGACCCTGCGCGTGATCATCGAGGGCGAGAAAGTTCCGTCCGCCGTCGCCGTGCCACAGGCCGCCATCGCCCAGGACCAGAGCGGTGCCTTCCTGTTCGTCGTCAACGACAAGAACGTGGTGGAGCAGAAGCGCGTCAGGACCGGTGTGTCGCGCGACGGCATGATCGCCATCACCTCCGGCCTTCAGGCCGGCGAGAGGGTGATCGTGCAGGGCCAGCAGCGCGTCCGACCGGGCATGACGGTCAATCCCAGCGCGGCGCCACCGCCTGCCTCGACGCAGAAGCGCTAAGTCATGACGATCTCGTCGCTGTTCATCCGCCGGCCGCGGCTGGCTTTCGTCATCTCCACGGTCATCACCATCGCCGGCATCATCGCCATGACGGCGATGCCGGTGGCGCAATTCCCCGACATCGTGCCGCCGCAGGTCCGCGTCACCGCGACCTTTCCCGGCGCCTCGGCCCAGGCGGTCGAGGAAAGCGTGGCACAGGTCATCGAGGCGCAGGTCAACGGCGTCGAGCGCATGATCTACATGAAGTCGACGTCGGGCGGCGACGGCAGCTACCAGCTCACCGTCAGCTTCGAGGTCGGCTCCGATCCCGACCTCAACACCGTCAACGTCAACAACAGGGTCAACCAGGCCATCGCCCTCCTGCCGCCCGAGGTTCAGCGGCTGGGCGTCACCACCAAGAAGCAATCCTCGGCACTGCTGCAGGTCGTGGCCGTCTATTCGCCCAACGGCACGCGCGACGCGCTGTTCCTGTCGAACTTCGCGACCATCACCCTGCTCGACACGCTGCGGCGCGTGCCGGGCGTCGGCGAGGCCTCGCTGTTCGGCGCGCTCGACTATTCCATGCGCATCTGGCTGAACCTCGAGCGCATGGCGAGCCTCGACATCACCCCGAACGAGGTGGTGCAGGCGGTCCAGTCCCAGAACGTCCAGGCCGCGGTCGGCCTGGTGGGTGCGGCGCCGCTGCTCGACGATGTCAGCTTCCAGCTCAACATCACCACCCAGGGTCGCCTCGTCACGGTCGAGGAATTCGAGAACATCGTGGTGCGCGCCAAGTCCGACGGCGCGATAGTCCGGGTCAAGGACATCGCCCGGGTCGAGCTGGGCGCCAAGACCAGCGACCAGCTCGGCCGCTACAACGGCCAGGCCGCGGCCGGCATCCAGATCTACCAGCTGCCCGGCGCCAATGCGCTGGCCACGGCCCAGGGCGTGCGCGATGCGATCAAGGCGCTGGAGCCGCGCTTCCCCGAGGATGTCGCCTACAACGTGATGTACGACACGACGGTCTTCGTGAAGGCCACGATCGAGAGCGTGATCCACACGCTGATCGAGGCCTTCGTCCTCGTGGCGATCGTCGTCTTCATCTTCCTCGGCAACCTGCGCGCCACCCTGATCCCGATCATCGCGGTGCCGGTGGCGCTTATCGGCACCTTCGCCGTCATGCTGGCGCTGGGCTACTCGGCCAACACGATCTCGCTGCTGGCGCTGGTGCTGGCCATCGGCATCGTGGTCGACGATGCCATCGTCGTGGTCGAGGCGGT
>JABMNB010000229.1 GCA_013205335.1 Rhodospirillales bacterium | reverse complement strand
GGAGACAATGCGGTACTTAGATACCGCAGGGATCGGCGCATGGCCGTGCTCGATGATCTCGACTCGGCCTGCGCAAAGCCGCAACGCGCCGCCCGGACGCCCGGCCCCGCTGATTCCCACCCTCAAAGCCAGAGGAATGCCCGAACGACTTCGAAAAAGCGCGATACGCTCGAACCCGGAGTCACACGGCTCTAGAGTCGTTCCGCTTTAAGTTCACCCACACCACCTCATCCTGAAGGGTGAGGTGCTTTTCGGATATCCGATATGATTCCGTCTCAGACGGAAAGACTCTAGTCGCCCGCAAGCTTCGACAGCGGCTCGCCGCTGAGGCGATAGGGCAGCCAGTTGCGGATCCAGCGATAGCCCAGGCGCTCGTAGAAGCCGCGTGCCGGGTTCCAGTCGAGCACGTTGAGGTCGATGCGCTTGTAGCCCTTGGCTTCGCATTCGCGGGCAAGGCCCTGCATCAGCGCGCGGGCGACACCACCGCGACGTTCCTCCGGCACGACCCAGATGTCCTCGATGAAGATGCCGCGCGCGGCGGTCCAGACGGAGTAGTTGAACGTGTAGAGCGCGAAGCCCACCGGCTTTGTCCCGCGCTCGGCGATAAGAGCGCCGAATTGCGGATTCTTGCCGAAGCCGTCGCGCGCCAGCGTCTCGGGCGTCGAGCCGACGGCGTCGGGCTCGTCCTCGTAGGTCGCGAGATCGACCGAGAAACGATGCAGCGTATCGACATCGTCGACCGTGGCCGGCCGCACCACGACGTTCGGACCATCAGACGGCAAGATACCCCCCATCGACCGGCAGGATGGCGCCCGTGATGTAGCTCGCGGCCTCCGAACACAGGAACACCACCGGCCCCGCCAGCTCTTCCGGCTGGCCGACCCGCTTCATCGGCACATGGGCGAGAAAGCCTTCCAGCCGCTTGGGATCGGCACGCGTCACCTCCGTCATCGCCGTAGCGATGATGCCCGGCGCCAGGGCGTTCACCCGCACGCCGTCGGCCGCCAGTTCGCTGGCCAGCGCCCGCGTGAACTGCGCGAGCGCACCCTTGGAGACCGGATAGACGCCGCTGCCGGCCGGTGCGACGAACGAGTTGATCGACGCGATGTTCACGATGCTTCCCTTGGTGTGCTTGAGCTGCTCGACGAACGCCATCGTCACGTTGAACGGCCCCTGGACGTTCACCTCCATCGTGCGTTCCCATCTTGCGCGACTGTCCGGCTCGGTCAGGCCGCCGCGCAGGAAGATCCCGGCATTGTTGACCAGGATGCTGATCGGGCCGACCAACAGGGAAATGTCCTGCGCGAGCTTGGTGCAGCTGTCCTCGTCCGTGACGTCGAGCGCATGGCCCCGTGCGTCGCCGCCCGCCTTGACGATGCTGTCGGCGATCATGTGCGCCGCTTCGAGATCGACATCGGTGACGATGACGCGGGCGCCGGCGGCAGCGAGGCCGCGCGCGATGGCGGCGCCGTTGCCCCGGCCCGCCCCCGTGACCAGGGCCAGGCGGCCTTGAAGTGTGTCTTTCATGCGTCCTCCAGGGTTCGACGGGCCTCGGTCAGCGCTTCGCGCAACACGTCCTCGTCGCCGACATGGTTTGCCAGCAGGAGAATGAGCCGCGCGTCGAACGCGCGACACTGTTCGTCGGTGAGATCTCGATGGGCATCGACGATGGCATTATAGACGTCGTCGGGGCGGGCAATATTGAGGGTGCGGCGCAGCGCGCCCGTCCTGGTGTCGGTCATCGCAACCTCCTCAGCCGTTTCCGGTCGCCCGCCTTATCGCCGCCGCGATCGCCGCGCTATCGAAACGACGCCAGCGGGCTGCGATATAGCGGTCGGGGCGCACCAGGTAGGTCGTACCGGCTCGCGCATCGTAGCGCTGACGCGCGAGGCCGTCGCCTGCAATGCAGATGCCGGCTGCTTCCGGCGGCAAGCCCGCGATCGGCACATCGCGATCGGCAAACATCAGCACCGTGAACTCGGCCCCCAATCGATCGACGAGCCAGCCTTCCCCATCGCGGCCTCCATCGCGGCCCCCGTCGCGCTTCACCGGCGCATCGAGCATCGCACGCCCCGGTGCCGGTCCGCGCATCCAGTCGGTGTCGCTGTCGGGCGTGTCGAGCGGGGAGCCCGGCTGGCTGGTCGGCACGGACAGGCGGCCGCTGTTGATCAGCGCTCGGGCAAAGGGAAAGTCGCGCGCCAGCGACAGGGTTGCGTCGCGAAAGGCCCGCGAGGCAGGGAACCTGGGCGTGATGAAGTCCGTGCTGCGCGTGGAGTTCAGGATGTTTTCCTCCGCCGCCGCCCGACGTTCGCTGCAGTAGCTGTCGAGCAGCGACACCGGCGCGGTCCTGCGCAGCACCATCGCCAGCTTCCAGGCGAGATTGTCGACGTCGGCAATGGCGGCGTTACCGCCGCGCGCGCCGAAGGGCGAGACCACATGGGCGGCATC
>JABMNB010000228.1 GCA_013205335.1 Rhodospirillales bacterium | reverse complement strand
TGGGCCAGTGACGGCGGCCCGAGGACGCGCAGGCCCCTTGCCTGGACGACCGCGGCAAGCTCGGCGGTCCTGGCGGCAACATCGTCCGGTTGGCGACAAGATGGGTCTGGTGCGGCACGCCGTCTCCTGCGCTTTCGTTATGGTGGGTCGAGATGCCGAGTAGCCCGCACGATAACAATAGCGTGTGCCCGCGATCCTCCAGTCCATGCCCGCCGTAACAGCACTGGAACACACCGGGAGCTGCACAATGAATTCGATCTATCGCGCCGTCATGGATTCCACTGTCAACCCGTTGCGCAGCCTGCCGCCGGCTCAACGCTTCCAGCTGATGCTGCTTCTCAGCATCATGTGGACGACCATCTTCTGCGTGAGCGCCGGTGCGTGGATGTGGTACGGCGAGCTGATGGTGTTCCATGTGCTCGTCCTGGCCGGAATCTTCGTCACGAGCCTCGTATTTCGGCGGGCTTCGCACGCCGCGAAACATCGCTATGCCACCTATCGCCATCATCCCCTGAAGGACGGAACGGCGCGTTATGACGACGTCTGGGGTGGCTGACTGCCCGACCGCGCCGTCTTCGTAGACGACGGCTCAAGCCTACATTTCAGCCAATGTCGAAGGATTTGGTATGAGCCAGACCGCAGGTGGTGAGCAGCCGGGATCGGCCGTGGTTGCGGTCGCGACTTCGACCCAAGACCGAACTTTGCTGATCGCGGACGACGATGTCGCGTTCCGCAACCGTATCGCGCGTGCGCTTGAGTTGCGCGGCTTCATCGTGACGGCCGTCGGTTCGGTCTCCGAGGCGTTGCCTCAAACGTCGCGGTCTCCGGCCTTCGCCGTGCTCGACCTGCGCCTCGGGGACCGCAACGGCCTCGAACTGGTGGGCCCGCTGCGTCAAGCCAGGTCCGACATCCGAATCCTGGTGCTTACCGGCTACGGCAACATCGCCACCGCCGTCGCCGCTGTGAAGGAGGGCGCCGTCGACTATCTCGCTAAGCCCGCGGATGCAGACGCCATCGAGCAAGCGTTGATGGCCCACGGCCGTAATTTGCCGCCCCCGCCCAGCAATCCGATGTCGGTAGACCGCGTGCGATGGGAGCACATTCAGCGCGTTTTCGAGCAGTACGATCGCAACGTTTCGGAGACGGCTCGCCGCCTCAACATGCATCGACGCACCTTGCAGCGGATCCTGGCCAAGAATGGGTAAGCGGGGCATCTGTCACGGCTGGACGCGAAAAGAGTCGCCGTCAGTAAGGATCTTTCGAAACGAAATCAATGTTCTGGATCGATTTTGGGGCGAGGCTACAGTTGAATGAGATTTCTCGGGCGTCAGCCGCACGTTGTTCGAATTTCCATCGCTACCGCAGACGCTACCAATGAAGACATTGATTTCGCGGGGGGTCACCCCTTATCAGGCTTGTCTTTCGAGTAACGTCTCACCGAATGTCGCTTAACTTCATAGGCACTCGTGCCGCCGGCCTATCGGCGTTGGAAGCTTTCGTTCCCTCCATGGGGAGACGCTATGCCGATTGCCGGAATTACGATCTCGGAGCCGGCAACCATAAGGGGGTGTCTACCCTCTCGCCCTACATCCGCCGCAGGTTGATCGCGGAGGTTGAAGTAATTGACGCGGCTCTCCAAGCCCACGGCTCCGCAGCTGCTGGTAAATTCGTGCAGGAGGTCCTCTGGCGCGGCTACTTTAAGGGCTGGCTGGAACGGAGACCCCAGGTCTGGACCAGCTACGCGCAAGGTCTGTCAGCTGACTTGGCGGCGCTGGAGGGCAATCATCGCTTGCGCCACGACGTTGGCAGGGCAATGGATTCGCAGACAGGGCTTGCGTGCTTCGACGCTTGGGCAGCGGAGCTGGTGGAAACCGGCTATCTGCACAACCACGCTCGGATGTGGTTTGCCTCGATCTGGATCTTTACGTTTGGCCTTCCGTGGCGGATCGGAGCAGATTTCTTCTACCGTCACCTTCTCGACGGAGACGCGGCTTCGAATACGCTGGGGTGGCGCTGGGTGGCCGGCCTGCACACGCGCGGCAAGCCCTATCACGCGCAACCCTGGAACATCGCCAAGTTCACCGGTCAAAGGTTCACCCCGCGCGATAGCGATATTGCCGAGGTAGTCAAAGGCCTTGAGGCGCAGGAACCCGACGGGTTGCCGCCTGTGCACCCCCTGCGGACACTGACGCCGCCGCAGCGGGGCCAACCCACGGCCTTGCTGATCACGGACGAGGATTGCCTAGTGGAGGGCTTCGACCTTTCGGGCCTCGATATCCGCACCTCTGCGACCCTTGGCGCCAGTCACCTGCGCTCCCCGCTTTCGGTGTCGCACTGCGTCACCCGGTTCGAGGAAGAGGCGCTGGCCGATGCCGCGGCGCGCGTCGGCGTTTCGCCCTTGCGGCTGAGGGCCGATCAACCCGAGGTATTGGCCGGATGGGCAGCCGCGGCCGGGGTCAGGCAGGTCATCACACCCTATATCACCCGCGGTCCACTGCATGACTGGCTGGCCAAGGCGGCGCCTTTGCTCACTGCTCGTGGCATCGCCTTCTGCGAATGGCGCCGTGACTGGGACAGCGCGATATGGCCTCACGCAACCGCGGGGTTCTTCAAGGTGAAGCAGCAGCTTCCCCGCATCCTCGACCAATTGGCGACCGTATGATCGATGTGGCCATCATCGGTGCCGGGATTGCCGGACTAGCTTGTGCGCGGCGGCTTGCCGCGACCGGGCGATCGTCAGTGTTGTTCGACAAGGGGCGCGGCATTGGCGGGCGTGTCGCAACCCGCAGGGTAAACGGGCTGCACTTCGACCACGGTGCACAGTATGTGACGGCCCAGGGTCAAGGCTTCGCCGGCGTATTGGAGAAATTGGCGCAATCGGGTGCCGCCGCCACCTGGGTAACGGGAACGGGCCGCGCAGTTACCGTCGGCACGCCGGGCATGTCAGCTCTCGCAAGAGGCTTGGCCATGGGTCTGGACGTGCGCCAGAATGCGTTTGTCACAGCGATCAGCCCCGACACAGGAGGCTGGCTGGTGCGGATCAACGAGACCGAATACCGCGCCGCTCGGGTCGTCGTCACCCTACCAGCGTCGCAGGCCGCAGATATTCTTGGCGTGGATCATCCGCTGACGGCGCCACTGGTATCGGTGCGCATTGAGCCCTGCCTGACGCTGATGGCCGCGGTCGCCGCACCCGCTCCCTTCGTGACTCGGAACGACCCGGATGATCCTCTTGCCTGGATCGCGCAGGACAGCAGCAAGCCAGGTCGCCCATCGGGCGATACCGTTGCCTGGGTGGCGCAGGCCGGGCCTTCCTTCAGCGAACGGCATCTGGAAAGCGATAGCGCCACGATCGTCACCTTGATGCTGCCGCTGCTCTGCGACAGGCTGGGCATCGCGGGGGATCAGGTGCGCCACGCGGCGGCGCACCGCTGGCGCTATGCCCGCGTAACCGCGGCTCTCGGCCAGCCCTTCCTGCGATCCGCCGACGCCACTCTGTATCTTGCTGGCGACTGGTGCCTCGGCGCGCGGGTCGAGGCCGCTTGGGCGAGCGGCACTGCCGCGGCCGAGGATCTGTTGGGGCAGACGCCATGATCGCCGATCCCCGAATTGGCCGGCTGATCTCCCTGGTCAGCGCGGCCAGCCGACCGCCGCCGGGAGCCGGGCGGATCGCGCTGGCGCTGGGCATGGGCTTGCTGTGCCACGCGCTGTTCGTAGCGGCGGTCCTGGCGATGATGGTTGCCATGTTCTTCGGCCTGAGCAGGAGTCTGGGAACCGCACCTGGACTTTGGGCAGTGGGAGCCAACGCCGCGTTGATCGTGCAGTTTCCGCTTGTCCATTCGCTTCTGCTGACCCGGCGTGGCGGACAGTGGCTGACGCGGCTGATACCCGACCCGCATGGCGCGACGCTCGCCACCACCAGCTATGCCATCATCGCCTCGGCCCAGCTTCTGGCGCTGTTCGCATTCTGGACCCCCTCGGGCATTGTCTGGTGGCGGGCGGAAGGCGCGACACTCTGGGCTATCTCGGCACTTTATGCGGCGAGCTGGCTTTTGTTGATCAAGGCAAGCTTTGACGCCGGGGCCGAAGTGCAGTCCGGGGCCCTCGGCTGGATGTCGTTGGTCGCCCGCATCCGCCCGGTATTCCCCGACATGCCGACACAGGGTTTGTTCCGCCTGATCCGCCAGCCGATCTACGTGGCGTTCGCCCTGACGTTGTGGACCGTTCCGGTCTGGACGCCGGACCAGTTGGCGCTGGCAGTCAGCTTTACCGCCTATTGCCTGCTGGCACCGCGCTTCAAGGAGCGACGGTTTGCAGCGCGCTACGGCGATCGGTTCGATTGCTATCGCGGGCGAGTACCTTACGCGCTGCCACGCCTCAAACTCCAAAAAAGCAAGTCCCATGCGCAATGATCTGACGATCTATGACCGAGTGGCCGATGAGTGGTGGTCGGATGAGGTGCGATGGATACGTACCCTGAAGAACCTCGTGCCAGGGCGTTTGAAATGGTTCGACCGGCACATCGACTGGCGGGGCAAGGCGGTCCTCGACCTCGGCTGCGCTGGCGGCTTCATGGCCGAGGCGTTGGCGGCGCGTGGCGCGATTGTGACTGGCATTGATCCGGCGGCAGAGGCGATCGAGGCCGCGCGGCGTCACGCTCGCAGCAGCGGCCTTCCCATCACCTATGATACGGGAGTGGGTGAGGCGCTGCCCTATGCTGCAGCGGTCTTCGATGCCGTCGTCTGCGTCGACGTGCTGGAACACGTGTCCGACCTGAACAAGGTGCTTTCCGAGATCGCGCGCGTTCTGCGTCCCGGAGGCATGTTCCTATTCGACACGATCAACCGCAACCCGCTGTCCCGATTCGCGACGATCACCGTTGCGGAAAACATCCTCGGCCTCCTCCCCAGAGGTACTCACGATCCGCGTCTGTTCATCAAGCCGCATGAGTTGCGGCAGAGCCTGACGAAAGCCGGGTTCATTGCAGGGTCGACCCAGGGCCTTGGTCCCAGGGGCATTAATCGTCGGGGCGACCTTGTCTTCGGTCTCGTTCCCATACGAACCGTCATTTATTTGGGAGTGGCCCGTAAACCGGGAGGTGCCTGATGTTGCAGGTTGCCCTGCTTGCGACTGCCCTCTTGTTCGGAGGCATGTTCCTCTACGCCTTCGGCTTTGCTGCATTCATCTTCAGCGCATTACCGGCGGCCTCGGCTGGTGCACTAAGCCGGGGCTCGACGCGATTACCCGCTCGCGACTT
>JABMNB010000227.1 GCA_013205335.1 Rhodospirillales bacterium | reverse complement strand
GGACTCTCACGAGCCGCATCATCATCACGGCCCGCCCACGCGGCGGACCGTGCTCGCGGCAGCGGCCCTGCTGCCGTTCGGCGCCGCGAGCGCCCAGACGGTCGATGCCGCCCAGCGCATCGCCGATGCCGCCAACCGCTTCCTCCTCTCCCTCGACGACGGCCAGCGTCGGAAGACGCTAACCGCCTTCGACTCGGCCAATCGCCTCGACTGGCACTACATCCCACGCACCCGCTCGGGCCTCGCATTGGGTGAAATGCGGCCCGCCCAGGCCGACGCCGCCCGCGCGCTGTTCGGCTCGGTGCTGAACCAGCGCGGCCTCGAGCTGCTCGACGGCGTGCGCCTGCTCGAAGGCGTTCTGCGCGAACAGCAGGGCAGCTTCCGCGATCCCTCCCGCTACTACGTCTCGGTGTTCAGCACGCCTGGCCGCTTTCCCTGGGGCTGGCGCTTCGAGGGCCATCACCTGTCGCTGAACGTGGCGTTGCCCGCACCCGGACATGTCGCGGTGACGCCCTTCTTCACCGGGGCCCATCCCGCGACGGTGCGCGACGGGCCCCATCGCGGCTTCCGCCTGCTCGGCGCCTCCGAGGATCTCGCCCGCCAGATCATGGCGGGCCTCAACGACCGGCAGCGCGAGGCCGCAATGATCGCCAACCGCTCGTTTGGCGAGATCGTGGCCAGCCCGCAGCGTGAGCAGGATCTCGGGAATCCGCGCGGACTGCTGCTGGGCGAGATGTCTGCTGCGCAACGCACCTTGGTCGAGGCGCTGATGGACCGCTTCCTCGGTACGCTCGCGGCCGACCTGCTGGCCCAGCAGAAGCAGCGCGTCCTGGAGCAGGGGCTCGCCAGCTTCCGTTTCGCCTGGGCCGGATCGCTGACGCCGGGCGAGGCGCATTACTTCCGGGTCCACGGCCCCGTCACGCTGATCGAGCACGACAACACCCAGAACGGCGCCAACCATGTTCACGCCGTGTGGCGCGACCTCGCCGCCGATTTCGGCCACGACGCGCTGGCCGATCACTACCGCCAGCAGAAGCACCGCTGAGGCCGGCTTACTGAGCTGGGTGAACGAGCCGGGGGATGAAGCCGAGCTTTTCGATCACGCGCGGCCAGAGCACGGAAGGACAGACATCGGGCTGTGCCATGGCGCGGTTGAGGCTGTTCAGGACCAGCGACAGAGGCGTCCAGCTATCGATGAACTGGCCGATCCCGGAAGCTCGATAGGGATCGAAGTCGACCGTGGAATCCGGCTCCTCGCCCTTGGGAAGGCGGGGCTGGGTCGACTGGCCAAAGGCTCGCGCGATCTCGAGCGTGTCGACGATGTGCAGGTAATGCGCCCAGGTCTCGGCGAAGTCCTCCCATGGGTGAGAGCTCGCGTAGTGGCTGACGAAGTTCGCCTGCCAGTCGGGCGACGCACCGTTGGCACAACGACGCCGTCGTTCAGGGCCTCGGCGAAGTGCCGAACATGAAGGACGTCGAGCACTGGGGCGTCATGACGATCGGCACCGGCCTGGGCAACGCCCGGTTCACGAATCGGGAGTAGTTAAGAAAGCTCCGTCGTCTCGACCGGAGCCGAGCGCAGTTCGGCGGAGTGGAGAGACCTTCGCACTACGATTTGCCGGCTATTGGTAGAGAGAAGATTTCTCCGCTACGCGCCGGAGCCTGCCCCGAGGGCTTCCGAGGGGGCGCTCCGGTCGAGATGACGGTGATGACGGCGGTGCTTTCGCGATCATCCCATCTGGTAGCCGGGAGTGGACTTGGAGATGGTGATCTCCTCTTCGTCCATGTCGTCGATGATGCCCTGGAACAGCGGCGTGGTGAGATAGCGTTCGCCGGTATCGGGCAACATGCAGAGGATGACCGAACCGGGCGCGGCCTTGGCGGCCACCTGGAGTGCGATGGCGAAGGTCGAGCCGCCGGAAATGCCGGTGAAGATGCCCTCCTTCTGCGCCAGCGCCTTGGCGCATTTGATCCCGTCGGCCCCAACGACCGGCAGGAGTTCGTCGAAGTATTTCTTGTCGATGGATTCCTGCAGCACCAGCGGGATGAAGTCCGGCGTCCAGCCCTGGATCGGATGCGGCTCGAAGGCGGGATGGCTGATCGAGGGCGAGCCGTCTGCGGCTCTTTCCTGCGCCTTGCCGCTGCCGATGAGCTGGGCATTGGCCGGCTCCGTCAGGACGATCTTCGTCTCGGACCGCTCCCGGCGCAGCACCCGCGCCACGCCGGTCACGGTGCCTCCGGTCCCGTAGCCGCTCACGAAATAGTCGAGCCGGCTGCCGGCGAAGTCGGCCAGGATCTCGCGCGCCGTGGTGGCTTCGTGGATTTCGGCGTTGGCATCGGTCTCGAACTGGTGGGCCAGGAACCAGCCGTTGGCCTTCGCGAGCTCGACCGCCTTCTGGTACATGCCGAGCCCCTTCTGGGCGCGCGGCGTCAGCACGACCTTGGCGCCCAGCATGCGCATCAGCTTGCGCCGCTCGATCGAGAAACTTTCGGCCATGGTGACCACCAGCGGATAGCCCTTCTGGGCGCAGACCATGGCCAGACCGATTCCGGTATTGCCGCTGGTCGCCTCGACCACGGTCTGGCCGGGCTTCAGCGTCCCGTTGCGCTCGGCCGCTTCGATGATGTTGACGGCCAGACGATCCTTCACCGATCCGCCGGGATTAAAGGCCTCCACCTTGACGTAGATCGTGACTCCCTCGGGCGCCAGGGCATTGATGCGAATGCAGGGCGTGTCGCCGATCGTGTCGAGCACGCTGTCGAAAAGTCGACCGCGTCCCGCAGTGGTCCGGATCTCGGCGCCCATTTTCGTCTCCCTTTGCCTGAAGACCAATTCTACGCCGGTTCGACGTGGCCACGAAATGCTCGATGCTCAATCCGTATCGACCTTGCGTACTTCGCGCATCCATCGATAGGTTAGTCTCCCAGACGCGGCGACGGGCCGCCTGGAGTTTCGACCTGAGCACGGCAGCCGCACGACCGGACATCGACCCGCCTTTTGACGATGGGAGCTCGGCCTCGCCCGGCGAGACCCTCGGCCGGTTTACCGCGCCGAGACAGTCGGTGAGCGAACGCAAGGCGGCCGGCAAGAGCCTGCGCAAGGTGGTGCCGCGCGAGAGCCACGCCACCTTTCGCGAGAGCACCAATCGCCCCGATCCCGTCGAGATCCTCGAGGCGCAAAACCTGAGCCGTGCACAGAAGCTCGTGCCGGTGCGCTTCGCGCGGATGCTGGCTTCGCCCTTTGCCTTCCTGCGCGGCTCGGCCGCGGTGATGGCCGCCGATCTCGCCACGACGCCCGCGACCGGCCTGCTGGTGAATGCCTGCGGCGACATGCATGTCTCCAACTTCGGCGTCTTCGGCTCGGCGGAGCGCGACCTGGTGTTCGCCATCAACGACTTCGACGAGGTCTTCCCCGGCGCCTGGGAGTGGGACCTCAAGCGCCTGACGGCCAGCGCCGCCGTTGCCGTGCGCTTCATGGGGGGCGACAAGCAACAGGCTGCGGAGGCTGCGGAGCAAACCGTGAGGTCCTATCGCGAGCACATCGCCCGCTATGCCGAGATGGG
>JABMNB010000226.1 GCA_013205335.1 Rhodospirillales bacterium | reverse complement strand
CCCTTGGCGTGACCTCGACGACTTTGGAGCGGGGCATGCTCGAGGAGATCACGGCCGTTGCGCGCATCTACCGTGATCGTGCCGATTTCTCGAAGATTCCCTGTGCGTCGTACTGGACGCCTGAGCGGGCTCGTATCGCCCGCGAGCATTTCGACACGATCGCTGCCGAATAGCAGCCCGACCCGTCACGGCGGCTCACATCGTGGATCGGCAGAAGATTCTCATAACAGGCGGTCGGGGGTTCATCGGAACCAACCTGATGCGTCGGATCAGGGCCGCGAACACGCAATCGCAACTCGTCGTGTTGGACAATGGTTCGATGACAGTTCCGGGGCTCGTGGCTGACGGAGCCGTCATCTATCAGGACGGCGATGTCCGCGACTTGGCGGCTGTGCGGCGTTCCGCGCGCGGCTGCAGCGTGATTGTGCATCTCGCCGGTCAGACGCGCGTGGTGGAATCGATCCAGGATCCGGGGCTCGGTTTCGAGGTCAACGCGCGGGGGACGCTGAACGTGCTCCTGGCCGCCCGGGATACCGGTATCGCGCACGTCGTGCTGGCCTCGACCGGGGGCGCGATGTTCGGCGATACGGACGGCCCGATCCATGAGGACATGCTGCCCAAACCGTCCTCGCCCTATGGCGCCTCGAAGCTCGCGATGGAAGCATACGCCCACGCCTTCGAGGGTTCATATGGCCTACGGTCGGCCGTGCTTCGGTTTGCCAATGTCTACGGGCCTTATTCGACGCGCAAAGGCAGCATCGTCGCCCATCTGTTCCGCCAGATCCTGGAGCGCGAGCCGATCACGATCTATGGCGATGGCAGCCAGGAACGCGATTTCGTCTTCGTCGACGACCTGTGCGACGGCATCATCCGTGCGATGGATGCGCAGGCGTCCGGCATCTTCCACCTGGGCTCAGGAAGGCCAACCACGCTTGCGGACCTGCTCGACAAGGTCGGCCGGATCGTCGGTCCGGACTGGCCGCTCGACATCCGCTACGCCCCGTGGCGCATGGGCGAGGTCCGGCGAACCCACACAAGCATCGCAAAGGCGGTTGAGGTCTTTGGATATTCGCCCGGGACACGGCTAGAATCCGGCCTCAAGGCGACCTGGCGGTGGTTCACCGGACAGTACCGGCAGGTCGGTGAGGGGGCCGGAGATCAGTAAGTGTCCCTGTCGGGGAGCATCTTCTCAAAGAGATCGAGATAGGCGCGACGGACAGTCTCGGGGGAGTGCCGGCGCCATATCTCCGCCTGCACATCCGTGACGTAGGAACTGCGTCGACCGGGATCCGCCAGGAACTCGAGAGCGCGTTTGACGTCGAGCGTGGTGCTGACGGACATCTGACCATAGCCCGCGGCCTGGAGGATGTCGTCACACGCCGGTGACCCGCTTGCCAGAGTAGGCACGCCTTGCGTCATCGCCGTCGCGAAGCGATTGGGACTCTTGAATGGTTCCGATGGAGAGTGCGACACCACGCAAAGCGAAGCGGTGGCCAGTTCCGATCTGACGGAATCGAGCGACCAGGCTTTGCAGAACCCGGCGTAGGAGGGATAGCGGCGCTGCATCGTGGCAGGATTGGTGACGAGCACCGGTTGGTAGCCGTGTGCGGCGACGAGGTGATCGATCATCCAGCGCACACTTTCAAAGTTGCCGCGCGTGGTGTGACCGAACCAGACGAGCCGGCGGGAGTCTGCCGGCCTGGCGGGGCTCGGCATGGCGCCGTAATCCACCAACTCGGGAACGTGGAAGCACGGTTTCGCCGGGAACTGGCTGTTGAGTTCGGCTTTCAGCCGCAACGTTGGAACGATCAGCACGTCGGCGCGATCGATGACTTCGAGGCAGCGGCTGCGTGCGTGCAGGACACCTTCGTCGGTCCTGAAGAGGCTGTCTGACGCGAAGAAGCGATCGCAGATGTCGTACACCACCATTTGGTCGCGATTCGTGCAGATCGCCTCCAGGTTCCTGTCGCTGCAAAGCTGGACGATGACCGAAATGTCGGCATCGTCGCTGTAAGACAGCTCGACCTCCCAAGGTGTGTCTTGCCGGAGCAATTCGGCCACGCTCTTGGCCCTCAGGCGTGAGGTGGCATACTCCTCGAGGGGATACCAGATGGGTGCGAAACAGACTTTGGGCACGAAGCATACCGTCGCTGAAGGCGTGATCGCTCCTAACGATCAGATCGGACTTTTGATCCCTGATACGACGAATTCGTCGAGCACGGTGGCGAGCCCTGCCGACCAATCCGGCGTCGAATGGCCAAGTACTTCCGACAGCTTTGACAGATCGAGGCGGGAATTGATCGGACGGTGCGCCTTGGTGGGATAGTCGGCCGTGCCGATCGCAACGACGCGTTCCACCTTCAATGGAACACCTCGCGCCCGCAGCCCCTCGACGATGGCTGTTGCGAAGCCGTGCCAGCTGGTGCTGCCGGTGGCCGCAACGTGGAGGAGTCCGTCTGCACGTTGGATGACCCCGGAAACCCCCTCAGGCGAGGCAAAGAAGGCCGCCAGCGCGTCCGCGATGATGGTCGCCGATGTAGGCGCGCCGATCTGGTCCGCGACGACGCGCAGTTCCTCGCGTTCCTGGGCCAGTCGCACCATGGTGCGCAGGAAATTGCTGCCCGTTGGGGCATATACCCACGACGTCCGCGCGATGAGATGCTGGCCCGCCACTTCGCGAATTGCGGCCTCGCCGGCCAGCTTGCTGGCCCCGTAGATCGAAAGCGGGCCGGTCTCGTCGCCTTCCTTCCAAGGGGTGGTTCCACGCCCGCTATAGACGTAGTCGGTCGAGAAGTGCAGCAGCGGGATGCGGCGCCGGGCTGACCACTCGGCGAGCGCTCGCGGGGCTTCGGCGTTGACGCGGAACGCGAGATCGCGCTCGTCTTCGGCACGATCGACCGCCGTATAGGCGGCGGGATTCACGATGACATCCGGCGCAATGTCATCGAGTCGCGATGCGATATCCTGCGGCTGCGTGAGATCGAGAACGGTGCGGGAGGCAGGCACGACGATGCCGAAGGCCGCCAGCTTCCGAGTCAGAGCCGATCCGACCTGTCCCGTCACGCCGGTCACGAGAATACGCAACGTCATGCCTCGTACCGGGGAAGGTTCGGTATCTCCGAGAGCAGGGGTGCAGCCGCGTCCTTGGTCGACACCTGGGGATTGTCGACGCGCCAATCGATGCCGAGCGCCGGATCGCACCACCGCACGGTGATTTCATCTGTCGGGCTGTAGGGACCATCGCACTTGTAGAAGAAATCAGCCGTTTCCGACAGGACGACGAATCCGTGCGCGAAGCCTCGCGGAACGAACATTTGCCGGCCGTTCTCCTCGCTGAGTTCCATCGCGACGTACTTTCCGAAGGTCGGGCTGCCGACCCGGACATCCACCGCGACGTCGAGCACCGCACCTCGCAGAACGCTCACGAGTTTGCCTTGGGAGCGCGGATACTGAAGATGCAGGCCGCGCAGCACGTTGCGAGTCGATCTCGACAGATTGTCCTGGACGAACGGGCCGGGAACACCGGCCGCGGCGTAACGCTCGGCCTGGAACGTCTCGACGAAGAAGCCGCGCGCATCGCCAAACCGGCGAGGCTCGAAGACAATCAGCCCTGGCAATGGCGCCTCGATTGTCCGCATGCCGCAACTGCTCCCAACACCTAACTTCCTTTTTATAGGAACGATTCTGGTCTAATGGCAAGACGACGAACTGGCAGCGCGGGGCACAGGATGAAGGGCATTATTCTTGCGGGCGGCACTGGCAGCCGCCTCTATCCCGTGACGGCTGTGGTCTCGAAGCAGCTGTTGCCGGTCTTCGACAAGCCGATGCTGTATTACCCGCTTTCGACGCTCATGTTCGCGGGGATTCGGGAAATCCTCATAATCTCGACGCCGGTCGACATGCCACTCTTCAAGCGACTGTTGGGCGATGGAAGCCAATGGGGGCTACGCCTCGAGTATGCCATCCAGGAGACGCCGCGCGGTCTCGCCGACGCCTTCATCGTCGGGCGTGACTTCGTCGGCTCGGATCGCGTCGCCCTGATCCTGGGCGACAATATTTTCTATGGCCATGGATTGCCCGAGGCGCTGGCCAGCGCAATGGCGCGAGAGGTCGGCGCGACGGTTTTTGCCTATGTCGTTGCCGATCCCGAACGGTATGGCGTCGTCGAACTCGACGCGAAGGGCCAGGCGATTTCGATCGAGGAGAAGCCCGCCCATCCCAAGTCGAATGCTGCTGTGACCGGTCTTTATTTCTATGACAATCGTGTGATCGACATCGCCGCTAATTTGAAGCCCTCGCCGCGCGGCGAGATCGAGATCACCGACGTCAACCGTGCCTACATGGAACGGGGCGAGCTCTTCGTCGAGGTTCTGGGGCGGGGGTTCGCCTGGCTCGATACCGGCACCCACGAAGCACTGACGGAAGCCAGCCAGTTCGTGCAGATCCTCGAGCAGCGTCAGGGGCTGCGTGTTGGGGATGTCCCGGCCTCTGTTGAAATTGTGAAGTAGGCGTTGCTCACCTTGAGCCTGTTAGGCTCGGGG
>JABMNB010000225.1 GCA_013205335.1 Rhodospirillales bacterium | reverse complement strand
CGAACTGGCCAAGCTGATCGAGATCTCCTCGCAGAGCGTCTCCGAATATCTTCAGCTCGAGCGCTTTCCGATGATGATCACGGGTTGCTGGGCCAACGTGAATCCACCCGGCAGCTATCATCCCACGCACGCCCACCCGAACAATTTCCTGAGCGGCGTCTACTACGTCGACGCCCCCGGCAGCGGCACGGATCTCGTCTTCCAGGACCCGCGGCCGATCTCGATCATGCCGTGGAGCGGCAAGCCCACGCGCATGACCGCCAACGCGTCGACGGCCCAGCCCCAACCCGGTCGCATGGTGATCTTCCCGTCGTGGCTGCGACACCACGTTCCTACCAATGAAGGCACGACCGAGCGCATCAGCATCTCGTTCAATCTCATGTTCACCAACTACGCCGAGACGCTGGCGATGCCTCGGTGGAAGGCATCGGCGGGCAATTCGTAGGCGTGCCTGGAGCCTGGCCATCCACAGGGGGCGGGCAGCGCAGTGTCTCGCGCAGAGAGCTACCGAACACCAGCCATCGTCATCCCGAGGCGGGCGCCTTTAGGCATTTCCAGGCAACCTCACCTTGTCGAAGTCACGATGACCGCCCGACATTCGGGCCTCTCGATCGTCTACGCGATCTTGCTCGTCATGCCCTGCCAGTAGCGGTCGCGCAGCAGGCGCTTGTAGAGCTTGCCGGTCGGGTGGCGCGGCAGCTCGGGTTCGAAGTCGATGCTGCGCGGGCATTTGATCGCGGAGAGATGCTGCTTGCAGTAGGCGATCAGCTCCTCGGCCAGTTCGGGGCCGGCCTCCGCCATGTCGCGCGGCTGGACGACAGCCTTCACTTCCTCGCCGAAGTCGGCGTTGGGCACGCCGAACACGGCGCAGTCCATCACCCTCGGATGGTTGATCAGCAGGTTCTCGCATTCCTGCGGGTAGATGTTCACCCCGCCGGAAATGATCATGAAGGCCTTGCGGTCGGTCAGGTGCAGGAAGCCGTCGGCATCGACATAGCCCACGTCGCCCAGCGTGCTCCAGCCCTTGGAATGGCGCGACTCGGCGGTCTTCTTCGGGTCGTTGTGATACTCGAAGGGACGGCCCTCGGCGAAATAGATCGTGCCGGGTTCGCCGGTCGGCAGTTCGTTGCCCTCGTCGTCGCAGATCCTGAGCTTGCCGACGATGGCGCGGCCGACCGTGCCCTTGTGCGTCATCCATTCCATGGCATTGCACATGGTGAGGCCATTGCCTTCGGTGCCGCCGTAATATTCCCAGACGATCGGTCCCCACCACGCGATCATCGCTTCCTTGGTCGGAATCGGGCAGGGCGCGGCGGCGTGGATCGCGCACTTGAGCGACGACACGTCGTACTTCGCGCGCACCTCCTCCGGTAGCTTGAGGAAGCGGACGAACATCGTCGGCACGACCTGGGTGTGCGTGATCCTGTGCTTGGGGATCAGCGACAGATATTCCTCGGCGTCGAAGTGCTCCATGATCACCGAGGTGCCGCCCAGCCGCATGACGCTCATGTTGAAGCGCAGCGGAGCCGCATGATAGAGCGGCGCCGGCGACAGATAGACCGTAGCGCTGTCGATGCCGTAGAGCTTGCGGCTGATCGACAGCAGCGGATTGTCGAAATCGATGGGCTGCGGCTCGACGACCGGCATGACGCCCTTGGGCCGTCCCGTCGTTCCCGACGAATAGAGCATGTCGTGGCCGGCCGTCTCGTCGGCGACCGGCGTCGCGGGATGGCGCGCGACCGCGTCTTCCCAGGAGGCATATCCCTCGATGGTGCCGCCGATCATGTAGCGGTGCGTGACGCCCTTCATCAGCGGCGAAAGCTCGGCGGCCTTGTCGGCCAGGTATTTCGAAGTGACGAACAGCCGGGCACCGCAGTCGTTGACGATATAGTCGACCTCGGCGGCGGTGAGGCGCGAGCTGATCGCGGTGTAGATCAGGCCCGAGCGCTGGGCGCCCCAGCAGATTTCGAAGAAGCGCGGATTGTTCTCGAGGAAGATCGCGACATGGTCGCCGGCCTTGAGGCCGAGCGAGCGGAAGAGTTGCGCGATGCGGTTCGACTGCGCGTCGAGCTGGCGATAGGTCACCGTCTCGCCGCTGCCGGCCATGATGTAGGCGGGCTTGTCGGGATGGGTGCGGGCGTGTTGATAGGGATGCATGACGGCGGCATAAGAGCGGACCGAACGGGCGCTCGCAAGCGTTGTGGCCTGTTCCGCTGTCCGGCATGTTCCGCGCTCGACGGTGTCCTCCGTGCAAGCGCTCGATGGACCGAATCCCATCGGGATCGAGCCGCCTGAAATCATCATCCGCTTCGGTGGCCTGACGCCACCGCTGCCATCAACGATCGCCCGGCGCGCTCACTTGCGGTCGCCGACGCCGGCCCGCCGCAAGGCGTCGGCCAGCGCGCCGCCCGGGGAAGTGGTCTTTACGGGCTGCACGCGCGCCTGATCGCGCCGGGAAGCGCCGCCGGCTTCGGGACGGGCAGACCGCGCCGGCTGGCTGCCGGCCTCGTCGTCGAGCCGCAACGACAGGGCGATGCGCTTGCGCGGCTTGTCCACCTCCAGGACCTTCACGCGCACGATGTCGCCCGGCTTCACCACGCTGCGCGGGTCCTTCACGAAGGTCTTCGACATCGCCGACACATGGACGAGCCCGTCCTGGTGGACGCCGATATCGATGAAGGCCCCGAACGCGGCGACATTGGTGACGACACCCTCGAGCACCATGCCCGGCTCGAGATCGTTCAGCGTCTCGATGCCGGCCTTGAACTCCGCCGTCTTGAAGGCCGGGCGCGGATCGCGGCCCGGCTTCTCCAGCTCGCGCAGGATGTCGGTGACGGTAGGCAGGCCGAAGCGGTCGGCGACGAATGCACCTGGCGACAGGGCACGCAACACGGGGGCGTTGCCCAGCAGGGCGTCGATTTTGCTCTTGGTCGCCGCGATGATCCTGTGCACCACCGGATAGGATTCGGGATGCACCGCCGAGGCATCGAGCGGATCGTCGCCGCCGGGGATCCTGAGGAAGCCGGCACATTGTTCGAAGGCCTTGGGGCCGAGCCGCGGCACGTCCTTCAGAGCCTTGCGCGACCGGAAGGCGCCATTGGTGTCGCGGTGGGAGACGATGCTCTGGGCCAGCGACGTGCCGATGCCGGAGACGCGCGCCAGCAGCGGCGCCGACGCCGTGTTCAGATCCACGCCCACGCCGTTGACGCAATCCTCGACCACCGCGTCGAGCGAGCGCGACAGCTTGAACTCGCTGAGATCGTGCTGGTACTGGCCGACGCCGATCGACTTGGGATCGATCTTCACCAGTTCGGCGAGAGGATCCTGCAGACGCCGGGCGATCGACACCGCGCCGCGCAAGGTCACGTCGAGGCCCGGCAACTCCTCGGACGCATAGGCCGATGCCGAATAGACCGACGCGCCGGCTTCCGACACCACAATCTTCTGCAGCTTGAGGTCCGGCAGACCCTTCACCACCTCGATCGCCAGCTTGTCGGTCTCGCGCGAAGCGGTGCCGTTGCCGATCGCGATCAGCTCGACCTTGTGTTCGCGCACCAGCCTCGCCAGGACGGCGAGCGCCTCGTCCCAGCGCCGCTGCGGCTCGTGCGGATAGAT
>JABMNB010000224.1 GCA_013205335.1 Rhodospirillales bacterium | reverse complement strand
TTCCCGGATCGACGTTGAGATAGGGGTCGAGCTTGCGCAGGCGGACCTTGTAGCCGCGGGCCTG
The DNA here is from genome assembly GCA_013205335.1 of Rhodospirillales bacterium. Classification (GTDB taxonomy): domain Bacteria; phylum Pseudomonadota; class Alphaproteobacteria; order Reyranellales; family Reyranellaceae; genus Reyranella. Next base: position 6,857 of record JABMNB010000224.1, on the reverse strand, counting down.
CAGCAGGGCGCCGAGCGCCGCCGAGGAAAGACCCTTGCCCAGCGAGGAAACCACGCCGCCCGTTATGAAAATAAAGCGCGTCATGGGCTTACACCATACTAAAGCTTGTGGCGTGCAGCCATGGGGATATCGCCCCGCCGGAGACAATTCGGCGGTGGGAAGCATTCGAAGCCATGGGGCCCTAGCGCGTGGGAGCGGCGGGCTGCGTCGGCGCGGCGGGCGCGGTCGGCGATGGCGCCATGCTCCCCGGTGCCGCAGGAGCACCCGATCCGACAGGCGCGCGATCCATGATCGACTTGGCCGCCCGGCCCGGGTCGGTCATGCTCCAGGCCATCAGCAGGCTCAAGAAGAAGAATATACTGGCGAAAATCGCCGTCATCCGAGACAGGATGTTGGCCTGGCCGCGCACCGAGAACAGCGCGTCCGACCGGCCGCCCATGCCCAGTCCGCCGCCCTCGCTGCGCTGCAGGAGGATTACGACGATCATCGCGCTCGTCACACCCACATGGATGACCAGCAGCACGAGGCGCCATTCGTGGAGAAAGTGTCTTACGGCGTCCATTTTTGTCCAGCGCTAGAAGGGCATCTTCGCCAAGCGCGCGCTTCTAGCCGCTTTAAGCGGCCTTGGCGATAGCCAAAAATTCCGCGGCAACGAGGCTCGCCCCGCCCACCAGGGCGCCGTCGACATCGCCCGCGGCCAGGAGCTCGGCGGCATTGCTGCCCTTCACCGACCCGCCGTAGAGCAGCCGCACCCCCGCGGCCTCAGCCGTCAGCCCGCCCAGCACCTTGCGAATATGCGCGTGCGCTGCGGCCACTTCGGCCACGGTGGGCGTCTTGCCGGTGCCGATCGCCCAGACCGGTTCGTAGGCCACGACGAGGTTGGCAGCCGTCGAGCCCGGCGGGACGCTGCCCGCGAGCTGGGTCTCGAGCACCGCGAGGGTCTTGCCGGCCTCGCGCTCGGCCAGGGTCTCGCCGATGCAGACGACCGGCAGCAGTCCGGCGCGCCAGGCGGCCTCCGCCGTCGCCCGCACGATCGCATCGGTCTCGTCGCAATCGGCACGACGCTCGGAGTGCCCGACGATGACGTGGCTGGCGCCGGCATCCTTCAGCATTTCGGCGGATACATCGCCGGTATGGGCGCCGCTCGCCTTGGCGTGGCAGTTCTGGCCACCGACCAGGAGCCCGCTTCCCCGGGCGGCCTCTGCAATCGCGGCGACCAGCGTCGACGGCGGGCAGACCAGCAGCTCGCGGTCGCTCCAGCCGGCCAGTTTCACGCCGGCGGCAACATCCTTGACGAGCGCAAGGGCATCGGCACGCAGGCCGTTCATCTTCCAGTTTCCCGCGATCAGCGGCCGCCTCGTACGCGCCATCGAGTTCCCCACTTCGTTCGTCGCGTATCTAGCGGCGGTGGCGTTTGCGGTCAAAGGTCGGTTGGTTGCCTGTCCATGGGGCGGGTGCTAGGCATGGCGCCCCTTCAAGAACCCTTGTCCGGCCCGTGAATAAGTTCAGCAAGTACGCTCGCGTTATTGTTCTTTCCATCCTCTTCGGCATGCTGATCATCAGCTTCAGCCTTTGGGGCGTCGGCGACATGCTGAAGACGGTCGGACGCAATACCGAAGTTGCGCATGTCGGCGGCACCAGGATTCCGCTCTATGGATGGGTCGGCGGCGCGCCGGTCTACGCGACCGAGGTCCGCGAGCAGTTCAACCGCCAGCTCGAGGCGATCCAGCGCCAGACCGGCCAACGGCCGGAACAGGAACAGGCGCTGCGCTACGGCCTGCACGTGCGCGCCCTCGAAGAGGTGATCCAGCGAGCCGTTCTCGACTACGCCGTGCGAGAGTTCGGCCTCACCGTGAGCGACGAGGAAGTCCGCGCGGCCATCGCGCGGAACCCGGCCTTCCTGGGCACCGGCGGGTCCTTCGATCCCCTGCTCTATCGCAACCGCCTGCAGCAGGCCCGCATCAGCGAGGCCCAGTTTGTCACCGACATGCGCCGCGAGATTGCCGCCAGCCAGCTGTTCGGCGTCGTGCGCGCCGACGGGCTCGCGCCGATATCGATGCGCAACGATATCTTCAAGCTCGAAAGCGAGAAGCGCACCGCCGAGACGATCTACATTCCCGATGCCATCGTCGTGGACGTACCGAAGCCGACGCCGGAGCAGCTCAACACCTATTTCGAGGCGAACAAGGCCAAGTTCCAGGTGCCGGAGTTCCGGGCCTTCTCCTACGTCATGATCACGGTCGAGGACGTGCAGAACCAGGTGGCCGTCACCGCCGACGCCGTGCGCCAGGAGTTCGAGGCGCGCGCCGCCGAGTTCGGCACACCTGAAAAGCGCGACGTCGACCAGGCGATGACCGATACCGAGGACAAGGCCAAGGCGATCATCGCCGCCGCCAAGGACAGCAAGTCACTCGAAGACGCGGCCAAGGAAGTGACCGGCAACGCCGACGGCGTCATCAAGCTCGGCCCGGTGACCAAGAAAGACCTGCCGCCCGGCCCGCTGGCCGACGGCATCTTCGGCTTGCCCGAGGGCATCGCAGCGGCGCCGATCCAGTCGCCGCTCGGCTGGCACATCGTGCGCATCAACAAGATCGAGGCCGGCAAGGCTGTGCCGTTCGACGAGGTCAAGGAGAAGCTCGAGAAGGACCTCAAGGCGCAGCAGGCGCCGGACCTGCTGATCAAGCTCGTTACCGATTTCGAGCGCGTGCTGGGCAAGACCCAGTCGATGAAGGCGGCCGCCGAGGACATGGGCCTCAAGATCAGGACCTATGAAAATGTCGATGCTCGCGGCCAGGATGCCGACGGAAAGCAGGTCGTGATCGGCCCCGCCTCCGCCGAACTGATACAGGCGGCCTTCGCCACGCGCGAGAGCGCGGAAAGCGACCTGCTGGAGACGCCACGCGGCGAATACTTCATCGTCCGCACCGACCGGATCACGCCGGCACGTGCGCCGACGCTGGCCGAGGTCGAGGCCCGGGTGGTCGATGCCTGGCAGACCGAGGAGCGCCGCAAGCTGGCCGACGAGAAGGTCAAGGCCGCGGTCGAGAAGGCCAATGCCGGGACCGACTTCGTGGCCCTCGCCCAGGAGCTCGGCCTGGAGGCACGGATCGCCAAGCCGGTCACCCGCTTCGAGGCCGACGCCGGCAACTACCTCAGCCAGCCGGTCGTGCAGGAGCTCTTCAAGCTGGCGCCCGACAAGGCCCAGGCGGTGCGGACCGCCGAGGGCAGCGTCCTGGTGCGCGTGAAGCAGGTCGACCCGCCGGATCTCGCCAGGGACAAGGAGCAGCTCGACCGCTTCGGCAAGCAGCTCGACACGATGGTGGCCAACGACCTGATCCTGCAACTGGTGGCCGCCCTGCGCGCCAAGTACGGCGTGACCGTCGACGAGGCCGCCTTCCAGGCGACCTTCGCGCCCCAGCAATAGAAGACTCTTCCATGTCGATCTCGCCCGACTTCGACGCCTTCGCGGCGCGCTACGATTCCGGCACGCCTCAGGTCGTCTCGACCAAACTCGTCGCCGACCTCGAGACGCCCGTCTCGGCCTATCTCAAGCTGGCCGACGGCCGCGCCAACTCCTTCCTGCTGGAATCGGTCGAAGGCGGTTCGGTGCGTGGCCGCTACTCGATCATCGGCTTCAAGCCCGACGTCGTGTGGCGCTGCCGCAAGGGCCAGGCCGAGATCAACCGCCGCGCCGACAAGGATTCCCAGGCCTTCGACAATCTCGAAGGCCGGCCGCTCGAGACGCTGCGCGCGCTCATCAAGGAATGCCAGATGGAGCTGCCCGCGGACCTGCCGCCGATGGCGTCGGGCCTGTTCGGCTTCCTGGGCTACGACATGGTCCGCGACATGGAGCGGCTGCCCGACACCAATCCCGACCCGATCGGCCTGCCCGACGCGATCATGGTACGGCCGACGCTGATCTGCATTTTCGACCGGCTGGAAGACAACGTGACCCTCGTCACGCCGGTCTGGCCGCATGCGGGCACCGCCGCCCGCGCCGCCTACGAGGCCGCACAGGAGCGGCTGGCCGACGCGGTCTCCGACTTCGAACGCACCTTGCCGTTCCATCGCGAAAGCGCCGACGACCTCGACGCCCTGCCCGAGCCGCAGGCGAACATGTCGAAGGACGACTTCAAGGCGATGGTCGAGACCTGCAAGGAGTACATCCGTGCCGGCGACGCCTTCCAGATCGTGCCGTCGCAGCGTTTCTCGCTGCCCTTCAAGCTGCCGCCGTTGTCGCTCTACCGCGCGCTGCGCCGCATCAACCCCTCGCCGTTCCTGATCTTCTTCGACTACGGCGATTTCACCATCGTGGGCTCGAGCCCGGAGATCCTGGTCCGGCTGCGCGACAACACCGTCACCATCCGCCCGCTTGCCGGCACGCGCCGGCGCGGCGCGACGCCGGAGGAAGACAAGCACCTCGCCGAGGAGCTGCTGGCCGATCCGAAGGAGCGCGCCGAGCACCTGATGCTGGTCGACCTGGCGCGCAACGACGTTGGCCGCGTCTCGAAAATCGGCTCGGTGCGCGTGGTCGAGCAATTCACCATCGAGAAGTACAGCCACGTCCAGCACATCAGCAGCCACGTCGAGGGCACGCTGGCGGACGGACTAGACGCCATCGACGTGCTGAAGGCGGGCTTCCCGGCCGGCACCCTGTCGGGCGCGCCCAAGGTGCGCGCCATGCAGATCATCGACGAGGTCGAGCCGGTGCGCCGCGGCATCTATGCAGGCTGCGCCGGCTACTTCGCTGCCAACGGCACGATGGACACCTGCATCCTGCTGCGCACCGGCCTGGTGAAGGACGACGTGATGTACGTGCAGGCCGGCGTCGGCGTGGTGGCCGACTCCGACCTCGAAGCCGAATACCAGGAGAGCGTCCACAAGGCCCGCGCCCTCGTCCGCGCCGCCGAGGAAGCCGTCCGCTTCGCCAGCGCCGGCCAGTGGAGCGCCGGCAACAAGCGGCGTTAAGGCTGCGGTTTCACCTCGGTCCGGGATTTCGTCACGACTCTCCCGGCCTTGTAGCAAAAGACGTGTTCGAACGACTGGATAACATAGTAGGAGCACAGGCGCTCAGGCGTGCCCATGAGTGCTTCGAATGAACTCCGCGACATGGGCTGTTCAATCGGCCAATCGAGCCTAAAGCGATTGTCCCCCAGGGCGATCTTGTGGCCGCGAGTAAACGCGGCGCTCCACACCCAGGCGTTATTCTGCATCACGCCATAGTTTGTAAGTCTGTCTTGCTCGAAGAAGGCAACGCCTGTTCCGTAGTCGAGCTTCACCAGATTCGGTTGTCCATACACGCTTTGTACTTGTGCCTCAGTCGAGCCGACACGCACATCCTGGAACTGCGTCCAGTACTTCTGCTGATACTCGCTGACCGACTTGCCGCTCTCTTCAAGCGGCCTGCTTTGCATACAGCCGGCTATCAACAATCCAAGCAGCGCGGCAAGTTTTGAACGATGGAGCATAAGAACTCATTGCCCGTGGTTGGGTTCAGCCACAGGTTAATGAGAGCGACGCATCGTTGCTACCTTGAACAACAAAGCATCAAGAAAAATCAAGGTGCCATTCATTCAGCCGGGAGTACTCTGGCCGTTCAGCTAGGTCCTTCGCTTTGCTCAGGACGACCGATTCTGTCTAAGGCAGTGCGTCCGGCGAGAAGCCCGCCGGTGGCGTGAAGCGGGTCTTGAAGGTTCGTGACCAGGCCTCGTTGGCGATGCGCTGGGCGTCGCGCAGGATCTTCTCCTCGTCCATCGTGAGCACGGCGCCGTCCTTCATCACCCACTTGCCGTCGACCATCACCGACTGCACGTCGCGCGCCTGGCCGTTATGGACGAAGTCGGAGACGACTCGCAGTACCGGGATCAGGTGGGCGCGCTGCAGGTCGATCATGATCAGATCGGCCTTGTTGCCCGGCGCCAGCCAGCCGCCGTCGGGAACGCCGAGCGCCCGGTAGCCGTTGCGCGTCGCCCAGCGCAGCGCCCGCTCGGGCGTCGGCTCGCGCCCGTCTTCACGCCGCACGCGCTCCATGAACAGGCCGGTGCGCATCACCTCGACCATGTCCTCGGCCATGTTGTCCGAGCCCATGCCGATGTTGCAGCCGTAGCCTTCCAGGTCGGCGATGCGCGGGCTGAGGCCGCGGCGCGCGGCGATGGCCGAATTGAACGAGACGTTGACCTTCGCCTCGCCCAGGAGCTTCTCCTCCGACGGCTCCATGCAGCGACAGTGGGCGCAGATGATTCGGTCGTTCAGGAAGCCCAGGTCGGCGAGAAACTCGGTCGGCAGGCGGTTGCGGTGCGCGCGCACGGCGGCCACCTCGCCCCAGATCTGGTTCAGGTGGATGGTGATGCGGGTGTCGAGCTGCTTCTGCAGCGCGCTAAGATCCTGCAGCAACTCCGGCGAGCACATGTCGGGTGCCCAGGCGGAGATGGCGATGCGCATCCGCCCGTCCGCCTTGCCGTTCCAGTCGCGATGGTTCCGCTCGATGGTCTTGATGTGGCCATGCCCCAGCGCGCGGTCGAGCTGGTAGGGCGCGGGATCGCCGATCGAGGTGCCGATGCGGTCGTAGGCGCGCTCGGCCAGCAGGAAACGCATGCCGGTATCGGCCAGGGCGCCGGCATAGTGATCGACGTCGTTGGAATCCTCGAGCACGTGCGTGGTGCCGCTGCGCAGCGCTTCCAGGGTGCCCAGCAGCGCAAAGGCGCGGCGTTCGTCCGGCGTCATGTCGGGCAGCGGGATCGGCGACAGGCCGCCGCTGAAGGGCGGCTTGTGCGAGGGCGAGAGGTCCTCGAACACGCCGCGCGCCAGGGTCATCGTGAAATGCGTGTGGATGGTGGCGAAGCCCGGCATCACCAGCT
>JABMNB010000025.1 GCA_013205335.1 Rhodospirillales bacterium | reverse complement strand
CTTGAGAGTGATGGATATTCCTGATCGCATGCGACAGGCACGCATGCCTGCCAAGCCTGGGGAATCCTCAGCAGGACGCAAATGTCAGACGGCAAGCACTAGCGGCGCCGGCCGCCCAGTCCCGTGGAGAACCAGCTTTTCTCGTCATGCTTCGGCCCATCGCGGCCAAGTCGAGGCGAGGCGACCAGCATCAGCACCGCCTTCCGCAGCGGGCCAAGCGGCACCGGCTTGTTCACGAAAACAGCTATGCCGATCTCCTGAAGCGTCCGTTCGGACAGTCCGTCGATGTGGGCAGACATCATGATGAAGGCCGCATTCGGCAGGATCGCCCGCAACTGCTTTGCCAGCTGGATGCCGGACATGTCCGGAAGATTGAAGTCGAGAAGGACCACGCGCGGCAGATGCTCCGCAGCCTGGCGCAGCGCCGAGGTGCCGTCGTAGGCCATCCGCACTTCAAGCTTGGAGAGGATGAGGTAGCCCGCCATTTCACCACATTGATCCACGTCGTCCTCGACCACGAGGACATGGCATCGGGTCGGGACGCGGCGAGAGGGACGAGGAGACGTGTCCATCGTGCGACCGTTACGCCTTGCCAGCCGCCGGCAGCACGACCTCGAATCGCACGCCACCTTCGGCGAGGTTGGTAGCCGTTATGGTGCCGTTCATCTCCTCGACGATGCGTCGGCAGATTCGCAGTCCGAGCCCGGTGCCGGTGCCGCGCGGCTTGGTGGTGACGAACGCCTCGAACAGCTGCGGCAGGATGGCGCTCGGAATGCCGGGGCCCGTATCCTCGACGGCGATCTGCACGAAGGCGCGGCCGTCCCGCAACAGGGGGCGGGCCGAAACCTCCACAGCACTGCCGCCCGCATCGCGCGCATTGACGATCAGGTTGGACAGTACCTGCTCGACGCGTCCGACGTGGCCCATGACCGGGGGCAGTCCTTCCGCGACCGATACCGACACCGTGACGCCCGCCTGGCGGGTGGCGTACTGCGTCAACTCGACAGCCGCCTGCACCGCCGTCGCCGGGTCAAATGGCGTCGCCTCCTCGGCGGCCGTGCCACGCACGAAGGCGCGCAGCTCGCCTGCGATGCGATCCGCGCGCTCGACCTGACTGGCAATTCGCGCGAGCTTGCTCTGCAGGAACGCGCTGTTCGGAGCGACACCTTCGGCCGTCGCATCGCGGAGGACCTGTTCGGCCGAAGCGCGGGCAATGTCGATCACCTGCAGTGGCTGTATGATCTCGTGCATCACGGTGGCCGCCATCTCGCCCACCGTCGCAAGCCGCACAGCGTCGAACAGGGCCCGCTCGGCGTCACGCCGCTCGGTATCGTCGACGCCCAGGAAGACGATGCTGTTAACCAGCCCGCCTTCCCCGAGCACGGGCGTTGCCGTCACCGATATCAACCGCTGCAGCCCCTGCCGGTCGCGAATCTGGTTGGCGAAGCGCACCGGCTCGACCCGGCCGGGCTCGAGCGGGCCGGAGAGCCAGCGTTCGAGCACGCCCGGATCGAGCGGGCAATCGACGATCTCCTTCAACGGGCGGCCGACCGCCTCCGCCGCGGCGACGCCGGTCACTGCCGAAAAGCCGCTGTTGGCCATGACTACGGTCAGCTCGCGATCGACCAGGACGATCATCGCGCCACTCGATTCGACGATAGAACGCAGCCGCGCCATCTCTGCGTCGAGCCGCTGGGTCAGTTGTACGCGCTCCTCGAAATCCCGCATGACCCCGGTGATGTCGACCCAAAGCCCAACGGTGCGCCCGTGGGGCGACATCTTTTTCGACCACTCGAACCAGCGCCCGTCGACCGACTGGCGCATCGGCGGCTCGCCTTTGCTGCGGAAGCGCCTGATCCACTCCTCCGGCGTGTCGAGCAGCGGCTCGCCGCCGCCGACGTCCAGTCTGGCCGTCTCGCGCGCCAGTTCCTCGTAGGTGATGCCGAGAACGCCGGGCTGCTTCAGGAGGGGCATGGCCGCGACCGCGGCGGAATTGAACATCAGCAGCCGCTCGTTGCGGTCGTAGAGCATGACGCCGGCGGGCAAGGCCTCGATCGTCTCTTCGAGGAGGTCGCGCGCCTCACCGGCCTTCTGCGATTGCTCGTAGTGCAGGATCGACGCTCGGCCGACGAGCAGGATCAACACCAGGCAGGCCGCGGCGAATCCCCCGGTGATGACGGTCAGCACGAGAAGCGCCTCGCGGTATTCGTCGGCCATGTTCCCGACCAGCGTTTCGGCCTCCTGGGCGATCGCCCCGGTCAGGTCGTTCACCCTGGCATGAAGGGTGGCGGCGTCGTGCATCGTGTTCGGGTCGATCAACCGGCGCGGTGGATCGAACGCGGCGATCTGCGGCGCGAGGCGCTCGTGCAGGGCCACGCTCGCCGCACACACTGCACGCAGTTCCGCAAACTTAGACGCACGCGGGTCGAGATGGTCGCAGATCGCGGTCCGGGCGGCCTGCACCTTTTCCCAGGCCTGCGCCACCGGAAGGTCGCTCTCGGCGAGCTGCCGCCGGCCGATGGACAGGGTAAATATGCTGCGCATCAAGGCGCGATTGCTCTGGTCGAGGGTCCGGATCTCGGCCGCCTTGTTGCGGCTGTGCTCGACCTCGGTCGCTCCCAACGACATGGCGACGTCGGTCAGCGCTGCCGCGCCGCAGGCAAACGCCACCAGCCCGGCGGCGGTCGCCCAGGCGACGCCCCTGGCGCCGAGCGCCAGCCGGACCCGCTGCAGGTTGCTGCGCGCCCGATCGAGGAAGGGCCGGTGCCGCAGGGACGCGCCGGGACCCGTGGCAAGCTGCGGGGTCAATGTCATCCCGACAGCCTATCACCCGACAGTCCCTGGATGAACCCTTGGAACCGCGAGAACCGCAACATCCTGCCGGGTTCCGGTGAAGCGGTGGGCGGCCTGCGCCATTTTCCAGGCGCTTCCGCCGCCTCCACCGTCTCGAAAGAGCTTTTGTCCCTCAATTTGGCCCTTCCCCTCGCCATGAGAACGCACCCCTCCCGTGGTGATGACGGATCCGCCCCGTTCGGTCTTACACGGACATGCGGAGAGACTGATCGGCCCGCTCCGCCGCGAGTGCCTCGATCACGTCGTCGTCTTTGGCGAGGCGCACTGCGCTGGTTCCTTTTCGCCTACGCCAGCTATTACAATAAAATCCGAACACATCTGGGCCCTGGATAATGATGTGCCAGGCTATCGGCTGGTGTGGCGGTATGGCCAGCCTGGCGCACGGCCGGTTCCCGATGGGTTTCATCACGAATTGCCGGATGTCGTTTTCAGTAGGGATGGATAAGGAGCGCGTTCGTGGAAGCTGCGGAAAACAAGGTGCCCTCAGCCGCGGGATGGCTGGGCGGACTGGGCGCTACCCCGTTTATAGGCCTTGCTGGCGCAATGCCCTTCCTGCACGGCGCGCCACGGATGTTCGTTGCCCATG
>JABMNB010000223.1 GCA_013205335.1 Rhodospirillales bacterium | reverse complement strand
GCCCTCGCGCGTGGTTTCCGCTGGCGCAAGCTCCTGGAAACCGGGGTATACGGAACCATCGAGGAGATGGCGGCGGCGGAGAAGATCAACTCGTCCTATGTGAGCCGGTTGCTACGGATGACGCTTCTGGCGCCGAATATCGTCGAGGCGATTCTCGATGGGCGTCAGCCGGCGGAGATGACGCTGGCGGCGTTGATGGGGCCGTTTGCGATGGTGTGGGGGGAGCAGCGAGCAGAGTTCGCCGCCCAATAGCGCTTTTCCCTGCCGAATCGGCTAAGACTCTCAGGGCAGCATTGCGCATTTTTCCACCATGGCCAAGACTCCGGCCAGGAGCAGAAACCAGCATGCGCACCTTCTCGTCGGCCAACGCCAAGAACCACTCCGGTGAGCTCATCGACGCCGCACGCATCGCGCCGGTAGGGGATGCAAGATGAGTCGCACCTTTACGACCGCTACCGACGATAGTCTGATCGCTCTGATCAAGAGCGCAACAAACCGCCTCGCCGTCATCGCCCCCGGACTGACTACTCCTGTGGCCAAGGCGCTCGCTGCCCGTATGGCAGACCTGCCCTTTTTGTCGCTGACCGTTGTTCTCGATGCCGATGCCGAGGTTTACCGAATGGGTTACGGCGACCCGGAGGCTCTAGAGATCATTCGGGAAGCCAGTAGGAACGAGATGTTCGATCTCCGGGAACAACCGGGCGTCCGCATTGGCGTAGTTATCGCAGACGACCGCACAATGGTTTTTGCGCCAGTATCTCGCAACGTAGAGGCGGGCTCAGTTACCGAGGAGAAGCCGAACGCCATCATGCTGGACGGTGGTGCCACCGAAAAGCTGGCCGAAGCCGCCGGCGCTTCTGAGGGCGAAACGGAAGTGGGTATCACTGGCATGGAGCCCACCCGAGTCGCCCAGATGACAGCCGACTTGAAGAAAAATCCGCCCAAACCGTTCGACTTAACCCGCAGATTAAGAGTCTTTACGGCGGCGGCGGAATTTGTCGAACTAAAGGTATCGAACTATCAGCTGAGTAAGCGCCGCGTCACTTTGCCGAAAGAGTTTGTGGGTGTAGGCGACGAGACATTGAGGAAACGCATTTCAGGCCAGATCCGCGCTCCGCTCGACGGGATTGGCGCCCAGGCGATTAAAATTGACGTCGACGGGCACCAGGAAGAGTTGTTGGTCGATGAAGCGTCCATTGAAAGGGAGCGTAAGGTGATCGAGGACATCTTCACCTATGTACTGCCGAAGAAAGGTCGCCTAATCCTTAAGGAGGATCGCGCCGACTTCGATCGGCAGATCGCGCGGTTCGAGCAGATCGTTACAAAATTCCGGGATGCGCTGAAAGCGTCAATAGGTACCGCTCGTGAAGGATTTAAAAACCAGATGCTCAACGAGTTTACGGAACGATGGAGGGTGAACCCACCCACCTTTCTGAGACGTCGAACTGGAGGTGAGGATCCAGATCGAATCAAGGCGGAAATACTGAAACGCGCAGATGCATTGTTCTCGGCGATTGTGAACTTTGCGGCCCCGGAAGTCATAGTGAACTACAAGGGCATCGTGATCGAAGACATCGAAGACCCCGACTTCCGCTCCATGCTGCGCACTGCAATGGAGAAGGCAAGGGTCGATCAAGCTACGCTTGATAAAATTTTTGAAACTGGGGACGCTGCCGCTGCTCAAGGGGCGTTCGAAAAGCATTGAAGCTTCCCTCGCCGTTATTTCATACGGCGAGGCTGGCGCTGCCGGCGCTGGACATCATCGAGGCGATCCTCAATGGGCGTCAGCCAGTGGACATAACCCAGGCGTTGCTGATGCAGCCGTTCGCGGTGGTGTTGGGGGAGCGGCGGGCAGAGTTCGCTACCAAATAGCGCTTTTCCGGCTGATTCGGCTCAGAATCGCAGGGCGGCATTGCGCATTTTTTCAGCGTGGCCAAGATTGTAGCCAGGAGCAGAAACTAGCATGCCCACCTTCTCGTCGACCGACGCCAAGAACCACTCCTGTGAGCTCGTAGAGGCCACGCGCATCGCACCGGTGGCCGTCACCAAGTACGACAAGCCGTTCGTGGTGATCATGGCGGTGGAGGAGTATGAGCGGCTGATGGGAACGAGTCAGCATCGCATAAAACGCGACAAGCCCAAGAAGCGAGGCCAGTGATGCAACGGGCTGTTGGGGTTACGATCGAACCAGGAAGTTTCGTCGAGCTGCGAGGCCGACCGTGGCTGGTAGAGGGAATCCAAGGAGAGGCAAACGACCTTCAGACGCTCAACTTGTCGTGCATTTCTGATGATGCTCAAGGTGAGCGGCTCGACGTCCTCTGGGATGCCGAAATCGGTGCGGTCGTGCTTGATGAGGACGGATGGCGGAATGTCGGCGCCGGCCTCCCTGACCGGGCTGAGGTGTTGGCCGCCCACCTTCGCGCGATAAGATGGCGGTCTGCGACCGCCGCTGACCGCGACCTGTTGCAAGCGCCCTTTCGGGCGGGCATTCGGCTCGATGCCTATCAGCTTCTCCCGCTTCGCAAGGCGTTGCGGCTTCCGCGCGTGAATCTGTTGATCGCGGATGACGTGGGCTTGGGCAAGACCGTCGAGGCAGGCCTGGTCGCGCGCGAGCTATTGCTGCGGCGCCGGATCGATTTCATCGTCATTGCAGCGCCGCCCGCTATGACGATTCAGTGGAAGGACGAACTGGAAGCGAAATTCGGGCTTTCCTTCGAAATCATCGACAGGGCGCGGATAGGCGAGATGCGCCGTCTTCGGGGCTTCTCCGTGAATCCCTGGGCGACCGGCTCGCGCTTCATCGTCTCGCACCGTCTCCTCACCGATGAGGTTTATGCAGCTGGGCTCCGCGACGTACTCGGCGAGTTTCGAGCCCGCGCGCTTTTCGTGCTGGACGAGGCGCACCACGCCGCCCCGGCTGCTGGCATTCGATACGCAATCTCAAGCCAGCTCACGAAGGCAGTCCGTGAACTCGGCGAGCGGTTCGAGCACCGCCTTTTCCTGACAGCCACCCCGCACAATGGGCATTCTAACAGCTTTTCTGCTTTGCTTGAGATGCTCGATCCTCAGCGCTTCACGCGAGGGGTGGAGGTGCGACCCAGGGACCTTGAGCCCGTCATGGTTCGGCGACTCAAGGCCGATCTTCGACGCCTTGGCGAGGCGTTCCCGGAGCGGATCATCGAGGCGATTCGCATCGATGGTCTGCCGGAAGACACGCCTGAACTCCAACTCGCCCGACAGCTTGCCGCATACGGCGAGATGCGGATGCGGCGCATCGCCAATCTGCCGACCCAAAAGGCGTCGATGGCGAAGCTGGCCTTTGTAGGTCTCCAGCAACGGCTATTGTCATCGGTTGCCGCCTTCGCGCGGACGCTGAAGGTCCACAGGGCGACTTTGCAGCGAATGCTCAACGGCGAAGAGGCCGGCCTGGTCGCCGCCGCTGCCCTTGCGTTTGTGGGCGGCCCGGGGAGTGAAGACAGCGCCGAACCTGGGCTTGAGGATGAGCGGGCTGAGAAGACCATCGATGCAGATGACGACGCCACGGCAGAGGCCGCCTCAGCCCTCGGCGTTGCCGACGCTGCCAAAGGCGACCTGCGCGCCGAACTTGCTGCGGTCGACGACATGTTGGCCATAGCAGAGAGGTTCGCGTCGCGACCCGACGCCCGGGTGCGCTGGTTGACCGATTGGATCAAAGCGAACCTTCTCAGCGGCCAAAACTGGAATCGCCGGCGTCTCATCATTTTCACAGAATACGAGGACACGCGGCGGTGGCTCGAACGACGCCTGCGAGAGGCGGTGTCGGACACGGATCGCGCTGACGATCGAATTGGCGTCTTCACCGGCGCAACTGGATCGGATCGAAGGGAAGAGGTGAAACGAGCGTTCAACGCGGATCCTGACGTTGAGCCCTTGCGCATCCTCATCTGCACTGACGCGGCCCGCGAAGGCATCAACCTTCAAAGCTATTGCTCCGACCTGATTCATTTCGACCTGCCGTGGAACCCCTCCCGACTGGAGCAGCGCAACGGCCGGATCGATCGTAAGCTTCAGCCAGCGAAACAGGTCACTTGCCAGTACTTCCGCTACGAGCAGCGTGAAGCCGACATCGTGTTGGAGGCGTTGGTCCGGAAGACGGAGACCATCCGCGAGCAGCTCGGATCGGTCGGCCAAGTGATTGAAGAGCGCATCGCGAAGCGTCTTGCCGAAGGCGGCATTTTGCGTGGTCAGGGGGCGGCGATCGCGCGGGCCATCGCTGACGAAAGCGACGCCGAACGGCTCAATCGCGCGCGCGCCGAAATGGACGACGACGAACGCGCGCGTCACGAACGGTTGCTGAAGGAGCAGGCCGATCTGCAGCGCGCCCTCGAACGTTCGCGTGAGCGCGTCGGGGTCGACCCGGAAGATCTTCATCGTGTGGCTGCGGCGGCGTTGTCACGCGCCGGCTATGTTCTGGACGACGCCCGTGGGCCGACGGTCGGCAAGGTGGAAACCTACCGGCTCAATCCCAACGATCCGGCGTTCACTAAAGACGCGGGTTGGGATGATGCCTTTGACGATCTACGGGTTCGACCGCGGAAGCGCGGTGAGCGTCTCGGCGACTGGCGGCGCGATGCGCCCATCCGGTCAATCGCTTTCAGTCCGCCGATCATGGCCGACGGCCGTGACGCCTCGGACGTGGTGCAGGTGCATCTTGAGCACCGCTTGGTCAGACGGCTCCTGTCTCGCTTCCTCAGCCAAGGCTTCCAGTCGAAACTTTCGCGCGTGTCGGTCATCTATGGGCCGGGTGCGCAGCCTCGTATCGTGCTCATGGGACGCTTGGCGGTCTTTGGTGCCGGCGCAGCGAGGCTGCACGAAGAAGTCATCCCGATTACCGCGATCTGGACGGAGTCAGAACGCGACCGCAAGGCGCTCCGACCGCTGGGCGAGAGCGGCGAGGAGAAGACCCTCAATCAGCTCGAAGACGCCCTGCGTGACGCCCGCGAAGCGTCCGCGGCTGCCGTCGTCCGTGTCCAGGCTCTCGTCGCAAAGGATATCGCTAACCTTGTCCCGGCCTTGGAAAAGATCGCCTCAGAGCGCCTGACGACAGTTACTGCGCAGCTCAAGAAGCGAGGAGAGGAAGAGGCGCGCTCACTGTCGGATCTGCTCGAACAGCAGCGGTCGCGCATCGCCAAGGCGGCAAAAGAATTTGATCCCAGTCAGCTCACCCTCGATCTCGTGCCCGATGAGCGGCGCGAGCGAGAAGCTGACCGGCGGCACTGGGATGGCCGGCTGGCTCGCCTTGAGCGTGAGTTGCGCGATGAACCGAAGCGGCTTCGCGATTCCTATGAGGTGCGAGCGCATCGCCTGGAGCCGGTCGGCCTTGTCTATCTCTGGCCGGTATCGGGGTAATGGCGATGGCGGCGGAAATCTATCGCGATCCCGATCTCGAATGGCTCGACCATGTGCCGCCGGTGGGCCTCGTCGTCGCGCCGACGCTCCTCAAGGAACTGGGTCTCTTGCCGCTCAGGCAAACGCCGATCGACACTGGCCAGGTTGCCGAGATTATTGGCTCGGAGCTTTCAAAGACAGCCCTCACCGATCCCTGGCGCTTTTTCGAGCAGGTGCTTGGCTGGGAAGCGCGCCACGTCGCAGGCGCCCCAGGCGGAGATCCCATTCCCGATGAACTGCTCGTGGCGCTTCCGGAGCACGGCACGACACTACGGCCTACCTGGGCGGTCGCCGAGCTTGGGGACGGCGATCGGCGCTGGCAACTTCTGGTGCGTATCGAGGCGCCTGGTGTCGACCCCGATGCCCGCAATGCCCTAGATGGCTGGGAGGCAACACCGCACCAACGTTTCGAGCGGCTGCTGCGCGATACCGGTGTCTTTGCCGGGCTGCTGATTTCCGAGCGCGAGGAGCGCAAGGACGGCGAGGTCCGCACCTATCCCGAATTCCGCCTGATCTATGCGCCGCGAGGCGAGACCTCGGGCCACCAGAGTTTCCCGATCCGCCCGATGGCGCTCGTTTCTGGCCGCCCGATGCTGGGCGGGTTGAAGCTGTTGCTCGATCGCTTCCGGTTGTTCTCTGATGGCGATGACCGGCGCTTGCCCGCATTGTTGAAGCGCAGCCGCGATGCGCAGGCGCTCGTCTCGACGGCGTTGGCCGAGCAGGTGCTCGGCGCGCTGCACGAATTGCTGCGCGGGCTGGACGCCGCCGAGCCCGCGCTGGTCCGCGAGCTCAGCACCACTCGGCCAGATCATCTCTATGAAGGCCTTCTCACGGTCCTGATGCGTCTCGTCTTCGTGCTCTATGCCGAGGACCGTGATCTCTTGCCCTCGCTGCCGGGAGCGCGGGCGCGGGAGGTCTACGAGACCAGCTATTCCGTGCGCGGGCTTTACGCCCGGCTTACGGAGGATGAGACGCTTAACCCGGACACGATGGATGAGCGACGCGGCGGCTGGGGCGGGTTGCTGGCCTTGTTCCGCATGATCCACAAGGGTCACCGCACAGGTTTCGTCCAGGCGCGCGGTGGCAAGCTGTTCGATCCCGACGAATTCCCCTTCCTCGAGGGCCGTGCCGCAAAGGACAACGCGCCGCGCATCCTGCATGTCTCTGATGGCTGC
Source organism: Rhodospirillales bacterium (assembly GCA_013205335.1). Classification (GTDB taxonomy): domain Bacteria; phylum Pseudomonadota; class Alphaproteobacteria; order Reyranellales; family Reyranellaceae; genus Reyranella. The sequence goes on along the minus strand of JABMNB010000223.1, from coordinate 2,608 downwards.
CTCCTGCGCATTCTCGAAGGGCTGATGACCATCAGGCTGCGCGGGGCGAACCGTGAGCGGCTGAGCTACCGTACGCTCGATGTCGAGCAGATCGGCTCGGTCTATGAAACCGTGATGGGCTTCACGGTCGAAGCCGCGACATCCCGCGTGCTGGCCATCAAGGCGGGTAAGAACAACAAGATGCCGGTCTTCGTCGCGCTCGATGAGCTGCTGGCGAAAAAGGGCAAGGATCGGATCAAATCTCTGAAGGAGGATGCTGGTCGGGCGCTCACGGCGGCGCAGGCCAAGCCTGTCGAAGCGGCGAAAACCGTCGAGGGTCTCGTGGCGGCGCTCGACAACATTGTCGACGAACGCGGCTCTCCCAAGAAACACGTTGCACCGGCTGGAACGCCGATCCTGCAGCCGACCGGCGAGCGGCGGCGCACCGGCAGCCATTACACGCCGCGCTCGCTCACCGCGCCGATCGTCAAGCATGCGCTGGAGCCGGCGTTCGCGCGGCTCGGCGCGAATGCGACACCGGAACAGGTGCTGGAGCTGAAGGTCTGCGATCCGGCCATGGGCTCGGGCGCGTTTCTGGTCGGGGCCTGCCGCGCGCTCGGCGAGCGGCTCGTCGCCGCCTGGGCGCGCTGGCCGGAGAAGAGGCCAAAGATTCCGGCGGATGAGGATGAGGAACTGCATGCCCGTCGCCTTGTGGCGCAGCGCTGCCTCTATGGCGTCGACAAGAACCCTCGCGCGGTCGATCTCGCGCGACTATCGCTGTGGCTGGCGACGCTCGCGCGCGACCATGAATTCACCTTCCTCGATCACGCGTTGAAGTGCGGCGACAGCCTGGTCGGATTGACGGACTCGCAGATTGCTGCGGCACATTGGGACGATTCCAAACCCAGCCTGCCACTGTTCCGGGTGTTGGTGCGAGACAATGTGGCGAAAGCCTTGCATGGCCGGTCCGAAATCCAGAACGCGCCCGATGACACGATGCGCGCGATTCAGGAGGCGCGTCACAGCCGCCTGGACGACGAGCTGGCGCCAGTGCGGGCGCTGGCTGATGCCGTGGTCTCCGCTTTCTTTGCCGCAGACAAGGCCAAGGCGCGGGAGAAAGCGCGGATCGAAGTTGAAAGCCGGCTGTCTGGCCATCCCCCTCGTTGGGATTTGCTGGAAGCTGCGGCGGCGCGGCTGCGCGCGGGCGAACACCCCATAACCCCCTTCCATTGGCAGTTCGAATTCCCCGAGGTGTTCGCGCGCGACAATGGCGGGTTCGACGCCGTCGTCGGCAATCCACCCTTTGCCGGCAAGAACACGATCATCGCCGGCAGCGCGAAGAACTACCTTCCCTGGCTGCAAACCGTGCATGAAGGCGCGCATGGCAATGCCGATCTGGTGGCGCATTTCTTCCGCCGCGCCTTCGGTCTCCTGCGGCAAGGCGGCATGTTCGGGCTTATCGCCACCAACACGATTGGCCAGGGTGACACACGCGCTTCGGGGCTGACGAAGATCATCGCCGTTGGAGGCGCGATCTCACGCGCAACGCGGCGGCTGAAATGGCCGGGCGAGGCGGCGGTGGTTGTCTCGGTCGTCCATATCGTGAAGGGTGAAGCGGCCTCGCCGGTGCTTGACACGCGGCCCGTGCGCCGCATCTCGGCCTATCTGGTCGAGGGCGATCTCGATACCTCGCCCGTCGGGCTGGCGGCCAATTCCGGCAAGGCATTTGAAGGCTCCAAATTACTTGGCATGGGCTTTACCTTCGATGATGTAGCCGCGGCAAAGGGCGAGGCTGAAGGCTTGGATGCCATGCGGGCGATTATCGCCAAAGAACCAAGGAATGCGGAGCGGATTTTTCCGTACATTGGTGGCGAGGAGGTCAACAGCTCGCCGACGCATGCGCATCACCGCTATGTGATTGACTTCGCAGACTTTCCGTTGAGGCGTGATCCGAGCTTGAAATCTTGGTTCGATTGGAGCGAAGAGCAGATCAAGAGAGGGCTGAGTGAAGGAATTGTACCTACCGATTATCCGGAGCCTACTGCTGCGGATTGGCCTGATTTGCTCAAAATCATCGAAACCAATGTGAAGCCACAGAGGGCAAAAGATAAGCGCGAGATCTATCGGCGGAAATGGTGGATCTATGGCGAGCGCCGAGCTGCATTGTATCCAGCGATAGAAAGGCTACCTCATGTGTTATCGCTTTCGCGAGTTTCTCCGAATCTCGCTTTGGCACGTTTGGACGCGAGATGTGTCTTTGCGGATAGTGCTGACATTTTTGCATTTGCTAACCTCGCCCCTTTTGCTGGGCTTCAAAGTCGGACGCATGAAGCTTGGGCACGCTTCTTTTCGTCTTCTATGAAGGATGACCTGCGTTACACTCCATCGCACTGTTTCCGGACGTTCCCCTTTCCCGCCAATTTCGAAACCGATCCCGTCCTCGAAGCCGCAGGCGAGGCCTATCACGTCTTTCGCGCGCATTTGATGATTGACCGCAACGAGGGCCTGACGAAGACCTACAACCGCTTCCATGCGCGCGGCGAGAACGCCGCCGACATCGCCCGCCTGCGCGCTCTCCATCACGAGATGGATGCCGCTGTGCTGCGCGCCTATGGCTGGGACGATCTCG
>JABMNB010000222.1 GCA_013205335.1 Rhodospirillales bacterium | reverse complement strand
TCGGCCTCAAGGCGACAAAGCTCGCCAACGCCACCTGTGGCTCGATCCGTCTCAAACTCCTCAAGGTCGGTGCCCAGGTCCGCATCTCCGTCCGCCGCGTCAGGATCGCCATGGCATCGACCTACCCCCGCCAGCGCGACTGGGCGCTCGCCTATGCCGCCCTGGGCGCAAAGCGCTGACACGAACCAGACAGCGCAAAGCCGACATCACGATCGCCAACTCCGCTTCGGCGCGGATGACCGAACTCGCCCAGACGACCCCCTACAACGCTCCAGACCTGCCTCATCGACGGCAACGACGCGCCATCCTCGAAGCCACCCAAGCTACTCAACTCCGTGAGACATCCGGGCTAGATCGATGGCGACCCTGCGTAAACGTAAAGGCAAATGGCAAGTTCAAGTAAGGCAGCAGGGACAGCCTGCCCTCTCCAGAACGTTCATTCTGCAGGCCGATGCAATCGCATGGGCTCGTTCCGTTGATGGGAACGGCGATGCCCTTGTGTTAGAGGGTCTGAGTGAATTCACAGACTGTGAGGATTGCGCATTCCCGCTGATCCCGTCACGCCCGGTGAGCGCCCCCCGTCCGTGGTCGACCAGCCCCTGCAGGCAAGCGTCGACAGAGCCAGGCGTTTCCTCTTCGAGCAGCTAAAGACCAGGACAGTCTACGGTTCGTCGACCCTCGTTCCCGACGATGCCGCCGTGGACAGGACGTCCAGCGGACTCTGGAAGGGAACCTACACTCTCCCGACCGGTCCGAGTTCCCCGCCCTACACACCAGTTTCAGTCACGGGACCCCTGCATTTCCCGATTCTTTCCGGCAGGCCGGTGACTTTCCAGGGCACCGTCGATCTTCCCTTCATCAGCCTGTATGGCTCGGTCGGCGCGCGATTGCTGGACGATGTAGAGCGCCCCGGCCGGTTCATCTCCGATCCGAGCACCCATTTTGCCGACGGCGGAAAGAACTGGGGGAGCTTCTTCGTGGTGGGAAGCGTCGGCGGCAGGGTGCAGTTCGTCGCCAAGGTCACGGGCAATGCGACGTTCGATGCGTTTGTCGTCAGTCCGCCGCGAGGCAGCTGGTCGTTCCAGCTGATAAGCTATGCCAACGCAGCCGATGCTCTGGCGGACACCAATCGGATACTGATCGGACATCCCTGGCTGGAATCGGAACGGCCGGGGGACGTGAGGCTATATCGCGCCGTCGGCTATACCGCGCGCGCGCCCATCTTCAGCAACGTCACGCTGCGCACCGTCGATGGCAATTCCACGATTGCCGGCACATTGGGCGCCTTCGGCATCGACAGGTCATTTGCCTACAGAATTCTCGTAACCACCGAGAGTGACGTCGAATATGCGTGGGCGCTGGAGGACGCAACGGCGGGATCGTTCACAATTTCGAAGCCGCGTGCATTCGATGGAAAGATCAAACTGCGGTTGGTCGAGATGGAAAACGGATGCGCCCGGAGAGTCGTTGGCCAGGTGTGGGCAGAAGAAAATGCTGCAGTTCACTCCGCGTGGCCTGATCTCCGGATCGAATATCGCTGCATCACGAATTCCATTCCGGCGTCTCCCACCGGCATTGTCCCGGCCAGCCGAGACGGAACCTGGTCCGTGGCTCTGGCTCCGCCGGGAATAGGCCGGGTTTCCCTGGTCGACGTCGGCACCAAGCGCATCTACGGCGAATACACGATGCCCTCGGGACTGTTGAGATCATTCAACGTGCCTGCCGCAGATGCGGGCCAGACGACCGATGAAGTCTATTACGATGCCTTCAACGACACCTGTTTTCTCTACGATCAAGCCATTGCCTTGATCGCGTTCCTCCAGCTGGGCGAGCGCGACGCGGCCCGCCGGCTCGTCGATGCGCTATTGGTCGTCCAGAATCCGGACGGCAGCTTCCCATTCGCCAATCATCAAAGCGTCCCGTTCGAGCACAATACCGGGTTCATCCGCATCGGTGCCGTTGCCTGGGTCTGCTATGCGCTGCTGCTTGCCGACAAACCCGAGTTTCGCGGCTGGTTCGCCCCAGGAACTGCCAAGGCAGCCAAACGCTGTCTCGACTATCTGCTGACTTATCGCAATTCCCTCGGATTGCTGAACGGCGGAAAGGGCCGGTACATCGGGACTGTTCTGCATCCCGATTTCATCGTTCCCTGGTGGAGCACCGAGCACAACATCGACACATGGTGGTGCTTCGAACTCGCCGCCGAGCTGTACGGTGATTCCCGGTATCGCGCGTACGCGGACAAGATCAGGACCGGACTTGAGACTGCCGGCTGGCACGAATCGAAGGGCATATTCTGGCAGGGTGGAACCGCTACCAACGGTCATAATGAGCCGGACGGGCAGCATGCACTCGACGTGATGTCCTGGGGCGGGGTCCTGCTGGGCAAATGGGGCAGGACCGAGGTCCACGCGGCGGCGATCGAGCGGATGTTCCGGCTCTATCTTGTGACCGACCAGGCGACAGGACTGTCGGGTTTCACGACCTTTACCCCCGCCGATGGCTACCCTTTGGGAACGGTACTAACCCCCTGGTACGAGGGAAGCTTTGGGGTAGTGGTCGCCGTTCGGACCCTGGCCCCCGTGCTGGCCAACCACCTGATGGCGGAATTGGTGAAAGCCCAGAATCCCGACGGCTCCTACCCGTACGCACTGCGGGCGGATCCAATCAACGAGATACAGACGTTTCCAAGTCTGGTTGGCGCGGCCTGGAACATTCTTGCCTATTCAGGTACGGGCACTCCCTATCATCGCATATTTTGGACCTGACCGCCCCGGAGTGTGAATTACGAGCAGGTCGACGCATCGGACCAGCCGTGGTTTGTTGCCTTCGGGGCTTCATGCAGTCATTCTTTTCATGTTCGAAGAGGTGAGTTGCATCTCGCCCGGTCCGCTTCCGCCGCAAGGAGCGTCTGTCAGGAAAATCGCGAGTGGCTCCGACATTCCTCCACGACTTCTTTTACGAATTCGTCACGCTTTTCGTGATCCTCGATCCGGTCGCCACCGTGCCCATCTTTCTCATGGTCACGGCCGGTCTGGGACGACGCCAATCGCTGCTGGTCGCGGCCTATGCGCTGGGCGTCGCCTTCGTGATCCTGCTCTTCTTCATCCTGGTCGGACAGCAGTTGCTGTCGGCGCTGCACATTCCGATGGCCTCTTTCCAGCTTGCGGGCTCGCTGGTCCTGCTTCTGTTTGGCCTCAAGATGGTACTGGGCAAGGTGACCGAGGAGGCCACGGCCATGCCGGCGGATGCGACGCCGTTCCAGCGCGCGGTTTCTCCGCTGGCCATTCCCGGCATCGCCGGCGCCGGCGCGATCCTAACGGTCGTTCTGCTGACCGACAATCATGTGCGCTCGTTCGGCGAGCAGCTCACGACCACGGTGATCCTGGCGCTGTGCCTCTGCCTGTTCTTCGTGCTCTACGCTGTCGCCGGGTCTCTCTTCCGCCTGCTCGGCAAGCCCGGCATCGAGATCGTGAGCCGCGTGTTCGGCCTCATCCTCGCGAGCATCGCCGTGACGGGACTGGTCGTCGCCTTCAAACTGGCCTTCGGCCTCGGCTGACGGTCAGAGGCGCAGGAGCCAGGCTTCGACGTTGCCCTTGCCCTTGACCTCGATCTCGCCGCGCGCCTCGAAGACGAACAGGTCCTTCAGCTTCTCGTAGACCGGACGCGTGACCTGCACTGAATCGGGAATGCCGCCGGATTCCATGCGGCTCGCCATGTTCACCGTGTCGCCCCACAGGTCGTAGATGTACTTGCTCTTGCCAATGACGCCGGCGACGACCGGACCGCTGTTGATGCCGACGCGCAGCTTCATCGATACGCCATGTTCCATCGCGTGTTCGCGCGTGATGTGCACCATGCGGATGGCCATGCGCACCATGCGTTCGGCATGGTTGGGGACCGGCACCGGCAGGCCGCAGACGGCCATGTAGGCATCGCCCACGGTCTTGATCTTCTCGATGCCCAGTTCGCTCGCCGCGACGTCGAACCGCGTGAACAGACCGTTGAGCAGTGTGACGACCTCGGCCGGCGGCATCTCCGACGACAGCGCCGTGAATCCAACCAGATCGGCGAAGGCCACGGTGACCTCGGCGAATCCGTCGGCGATGCCCTTCTCGCCTCCGCGCAGGCGGTTGGCGATCGGCGCCGGCAGCACGTTCAGAAGGAGTTCCTCGTTCTCGCGGTTCTTCGTCTCGATGACGACGTTCTTCTGGTTGATGTCGTCGATCATGCCGTTGAAGGCGAGACAAAGCTGGCCGATCTCGTCGCGTGTCCGCACCGGCACGTGCGCCTCGAGATCGCCGGCCGCGAAACGGCGCACGCCGGCGGTGAGTTCGCGCAACGGGCCCAGCAGCGAGCGCGACAGCCAGGCGCCGGTCACGATCACCACCAGGAACGCGATCGCTCCGACGATCAGCAGATCGCGTTCCAGGCGGTACACCGGCTCGAACGCTTCCGAACTGTCGATCTTGGCGACCAGGCCCCATTTGATGCCGGAAACCCGGACAGGCCCCCACGACGCGAGCGTGGGTACGCCACGATAGCCGACGATTTCACCAACCCCCTCGACGCCGCCGATCGCGGCACGCGTCGCTGCGGTATCCGCATGCTGGTGCAGGATGGGCGAGCCGTAACGCTTGATGGCGGCGATGTCCTGATCGGAGGCGCCCCCGGCCTTCAGATCGGAAAAATAGGCAGCGGGATTCTCGAAGAAATTGCGGCCGCTCGACCGCACCAGGAAATCCGGGCCGACCAGGTAGGCCTCGCCGGTGGCACCGAACCCCTCGTTGCGCCAGCGCCGACCACCGGTGATGATGCCATCGATCTCGTCGACCGAAAGCTCCGCGACCAGCACACCCGTCACGACCCCCTGGTCGACGATCGGGGCGGCCATGAAGGCCTCGGGAGCGCCGTCCGACGGCAGGTAGGGCGAGAAATCCTCGAGGCACGTGGCCGACGGATCGGGCGCCGTCGCGCAGCGGGCGGCCGCCGCGGCAAGTTTGGACTTCCGATAGGGACCGGCGCGCAGCGACGTGGCGAAATCGGCATCCTTGTCGACGGTGTAGATCAGCCGGCCGGTGCGGGGGTCGACGATCATGAAATCCTCGAAACCCACAGTGGCGGCCGCGGTCCGCATCAGCGGATGGTACACCGCATGGACCTTGCTGTAGGTGCCGCCGTCTCCGGCGTCGTCCAGGAGGTCCCGCCGCCCGTCGGGGTGCGGATTCCTGACGATGTAGAGGTCCTGCAGGGAATATGATGCCGGGCTGGACGGCATGAATTCGGTGGCGGGAACATCCGTGCCGGGCAGCTTGCGTACCACCGGCATGTAGTGGTCATCGTACCAGCCGTGAACGCTCTCCTTCACCTCCGGAGGCACGGGCTTGTTGTCGAGCTCGTCGACGGCCTCGCGGAAGCCGCGCGTGGCATCGACGACCATCTTCGAGGCCGCGAGCAGGCGCACCTCGTTGCGCACGGTGCGGAAGTAGGACTCGACCTGATGGGCCTTGGTCTCGCGGGCAGCCGTGAGCTGGGCGAAGATCGCGCGCTCCAGTGCCTCGCGTGCGCGAATGTAACCCAGGACGCCGGTGATCATGACTGCGACCGCGCCGAGCAGCAGCAGGATCGCGAACAGCTTGGCCGCCAGACCCCAGCGGACAGGCCGCGGCTCGACGACGATCTCCGTCATCGGAGAGCGCCTCTATCCCTTCTTCGCCCCGTAGGTGCCGCCGGAGTTGATCGCGCGGATCTCGGCCGCGGACTTGGCCTTGCGCATCTTCTCGAGCTTGTCGGCCTCGTCGGCCAGCATCGCCTGGGCGTTGTTCAACACGGCGCGGGCGTGCTGGGCAGGGAACTTCACCGCACCGTTCTCATCCATGTGGATCAGCTCGCCCGGGGCCACGTCCATGCCGCCGACCGACACGGGCGCATTGACCGACTGCACCGCCATCTCGCCGTGCCCGGCCGTGACGCCGCCCAGCAGCATCTGGAACTTCATGCGTCGGATCGCGTCGATGTCGCGCGACGGACCGTTGGACAGCATGCCGACGCAGCCCACCGCCTGCATCGAGGTCGTCATCATCTCACCGGCGAGCCCCGCCTTGTTCATCAGCTCGGGCGGCCACTTCTGCTGGATGACCAGGATGGTCGGCTTCTTCATGGCGTCGAGCGCATCGACGACGTCCATGAAGGTCAGCCGGCCGGCGAAGTTGGGGTCCGGCAGGCCGTACACGCAGGTCACGGCATAGCCGATGATGGCGCCCATCTCGGGGTACATGCAGCGGATCGAGGTGTCGGTGTACCAGTTCTCGGTCCACGGATTGTAGAGGCCGAGGCAAAGAGGATTCTTCGGATAGGTCGCGACGACGTTGGTGATCGTCGGCGTGTCGATCTTGCGCAGCTCGGCGAACAGCTGATCTTCGGAAAGCTCGGTCATTTCGGTCATTCCCCCCTTGGGTACGATCTCGTTCTTCGCGCGAAAGAAGCCAGCGGGCAAGGCCCCTGCCCTCCCCCTCTCCCCGCCGCCTCACGGCACGAAAATCAGGAAGACGAAGGTCGCGAACAGCACGAGGTGGACGAAGCCCGGCAGGATGTTGGTCCGCCCGCCGCCGAAGGTCACGAGGCTGACCGCGAAGGTGAGGACCAGCAGCACGATGTCGCGCGTGTCGATGCCCAGTTCGAGCGGCTGCTCGAGGGCGAGGGCCAGCAGGCTGACCGCCGGGATCGTGAGGCCGATCGTGGCGAGCGAGGAGCCGAGCGCCAGGTTCAGGCTCTTCTGAAGCTCGTTGCGGCGCGCCGCCCGCAGGGCCGCCAGGGTCTCCGGCAGCAGCACGAGCAACGCGACCAGGAGACCGACGGCTTCCAATGGTGCGCCGACCGCGGTGACGACTGCCTCGACGGAACCCGCAAAGTCCTTGGCAAGCAGGACGACGGCGATCAATGCGATCAGGAGCTGACCGACGCTCTCCCAGAATTCGCCCGGTGCCGGGCCCCCGCCGGCCTCGCCATGGGCCTCGCCGGAATCGGAGAGGAAGTAGTCGCGGTGGCGGATCGTCTGGACGTAGAGGAAGACGCCATAGAGCACGAGAGTGACGAAGCTCACGAAGACGAGCTGGGTCGGCGAATAGAACGGCCCCGGTGCGCTGGTCGTGTAGGTGGGCAGGATCAGCGTCAGCGTGGCCAGCGGCATCAGCACGACGAGATATGCGTTGGCGCCCGGCAGGCGAAAACCCTGCTCGCCATAGCGCAGGCCGCCCACGATCAGGCAGAGACCGACCATGCCGTTGCAGACGACCATGATCACCGAAAACACCGTCTCCCGCGCAAGACCGGCGCGACCGTCGCCCACCAGCATGATGGACAGGATCAGCGCGACCTCGATCACCGTCACGGCGACCGTCAGCACCAGCGTGCCGTACGGTTCACCCAGACGATGAGCGATGACGTCGGCGTGATGGACGGACGCGAAGACCGTGGCCATCAACACCGCCAGTTCGACGATCGGCAGCGCCGTCGCCACCGCGGGTGAAATCGCGTCGCGAGGGATCAGGAAAGTGATGGCAAGCGCGGCGATCAGGCCGATCGCCGGCACCAGGCGCCCCGGCAAGTGCTTGCGCCCGCCCGGCATGGCTTTCAGCCAGCCTGTCGCCGCTTCCACCACTCCGCGAGTTCACCGACCACGCCCTTGCGGAAGGCCAGCACGATGACCACGAAGATGGCGCCCTGGATGACCAGGACGAACTCGCCGGTTGCCGCGAGATAGTTCTGCATCGTGATGATGATGAAGGCGCCCACCACCGGACCGACGATCGTGCCCAGGCCGCCGACCAGCGCCATCAGCACGACCTCGCCCGACATCGCCGCGCTCACGTCCGTCAGGGTGGCGAACTGCAGCACCATCGCCTTGGTCGCGCCGGCGAGGCCCGCGAGCGCCGCCGACAGCACGAAGGCCAGCAGCTTGTAGCGGTCGGCCTCGTAGCCCAGCGAGAGGGCGCGCTGCTCGTTGTCGCGGATCGCCTTCAGCACCTGGCCGAACGGCGAATGGATGATCCGGTAGATGGTGCAATAGCCGAACACGAAGATGGCCAGCACGACGTAATAGAGGACACGGTCGTCCTTGGTCGGGATCAGCCCGCCCAGCAGCGCCTTGCGGGGGATGCCCTGCAGGCCGTCCTCGCCATGCGTGAAGGGCGCCTGGATGCAGAAGAAGTAGATCATCTGCGCGAAGGCGAGCGTGATCATCGCGAAGTAGATGCCCTGGCGGCGGATCGCCAGGGCGCCCGTGACGAGGCCGACCAGGGCGGCCCCGCACACGCCGGCCAGCAGGCCGAGTTCGGGCGGCATGTCCCAGGCCTTCACGACATGACCGAAGAAGTAGCCCGCCGAGCCGAAGAACATGGCGTGGCCGAAGCTCATCAGCCCGACATAGCCCAGAAGCAGGTTGAAGGCGCAGGCGAACAGCGCGAAGCACAGCGCCGTCATGAGGAAGACCGGATAGGCGAACCACGGCGCGGCCAGAGCCAGCGCGGCCAGGACCGCGACGAGGAGGCGTTGCGCGTTCATTTGGTCTGCCCGAACAGGCCGGCCGGCTTGATCAGCAGGACGAGTGCCATGACGACGAAGATCACCGTGTTGGAGGCTGGCGGATAGAACACCTTGGTCAGGCCCTCGACCAGGCCGAGGCCGAAGCCGGTGACGATCGACCCCATGATCGAGCCCATGCCGCCGATCACCACGACCGCGAACACGACCAGCACGAGGTTGACGCCCATGAGCGCCGAGACCTGCTGGATCGGCGCGGCGAGTACCCCGGCGAGGGCGGCGAGCGCCACACCCAGCCCGTAGGTGAGCGTGATCAGCCGCGGCACGTTGATGCCGAAGGCGCGCACCAGGGTCGGGTTCTCCGTGGCCGCCCGCAGATAGGCACCGAGCCTGGTGCGCTCGATGCCGTACCAGGTGGCGAGGCAGATCACGAGCGCCGCCAGCACGACGAAGCCGCGATAGGTCGGCAGGAACATGAAGCCGAGATTGTAGCCGCCCGGGATCGGGTTGGGATAAGGCGCGCCCGAGGACCCCCATTTCCACTGGAACAGGCCTTCGATCACCAGCGCCAGACCGAAGGTCAGCAGGAACCCGTAGAGATGGTCGAGATGATAGATGCGTTTCAACATCACCTTCTCGAGCACGATGCCGAACAGGCCGACGATGATCGGCGCGATGACGAGCGAAGCCCAGAACGGCACGTCGAGGATGCCGAGCAG
>JABMNB010000221.1 GCA_013205335.1 Rhodospirillales bacterium | reverse complement strand
GAACTAAACTAGAACATGTGTCGGGTTTCAGGATTTGTTCCTAAATCAGGTAGGCGTTCTGGGGAGAAGACGGTGCTAACCCGCAAGCAAAACGAACTGCTCCTGTTCATCAACAAGCGGCTCAACGACGACGGCGTGTCGCCTTCCTTCGACGAGATGAAGGAAGCACTGCGGCTCAAGTCGAAGTCCGGCATCCATCGCCTGATCACCGGGCTCGAGGAGCGCGGCTTCCTGCGCCGCCTGCCCCATCGCGCACGCGCTCTGCAGGTCGTGAAGCTGCCGGAGAGCGCGGCCATGCCCGCGCCGAACGTCACCCCCCTGCTCGCCGAGGCTCGCCGCGCCGGTTTCTCCGATGCACGCGAAGGCTTCGTTCCCCAGATCGTGCGCGCCGACCGCATGCCGCTTGCCGGCGCCATCATGGCCGCCAACGAGGCCCAGGCGCTCAGCCTTCCCCTGTATGGCCGGATCGCCGCCGGTACGCCCATCGAAGCGCTACGCGACAATTCGACGACCGTGGATGTCCCCGTCTCGCTGCTGGGATCGGGCGCCCACTATTGCCTCGAAGTCCAGGGCGACTCGATGGTCGAGGCCGGCATCCAGAACGGGGATATCGCCATCATCAAGAGCTCCGACACCGCCGAGACCGGCGAGATCGTCGTGGCCCTGATCGACGACACCGAGGCGACCTTGAAGCGGTTGCGCAAGAAGGGCGCCTCGATCGCCCTCGAGCCCGCCAACGCCGCCTATGAGACCCGAATCTTCGGGCCCGACCGGGTCAAGATCCAGGGCCGCCTCGCCGGACTTTATCGCCGCTATCACTGACCGTCGTTCGCTCAGGCGCCCGGCGCCTTTAGCGGCGCGGTCTGACGCATCGAGCTGTTGGGCACCCACGGCCGGTCGCCGCGACGGGCGTTGGCGGTCTCTCGTCGCACACCGAGATCGTCGAGCCACAGCGCGTGAGCGCCATCTTTCCACGCATCACGCCGGTCGATGACCAGACGCGGGCCACGACAGCGCGCCTGCGCATCGACGGTCGACAGCACGATGTCGGCCGAGCCGCAGGCTTCGGCCAGGCGGCGCTCGTCGCTCACCAGCGCGATGCGCCACGGCCCCTTGCGCCAGCGGCACAGCCCCGTTGTGCAGCCGAGGCCCGAGGCCTGCTCGTCGGCGCTCACGGTCCAGCGCCTGGCGCCCTCCTGCCCCTGCCGTCGCGCCCACGAGTCGCTCACGTAGCGATCGATGCGCGCCGAGGCGACGTGCACCACGCCGCGCTCGTCGCGCAGGCCGAGCACGCGGCCGTCCTCGCTCATCAGCAGGTCGGGTGCCGGCGGCGGACCCAGCATCAGGCCGATGGCCGCGACCGGCAGGCCGGCATAGCGCCAGCGCCGTCGCCACAGGCAAAGCCATAGACCGCCGGCGGTCAGCAGCCACAGGCTGGCCCCTGGAAGCGACGGCACGAGCATCGCGGCATCGGGCCACGCCGCGACGCGGAAGGCGATGGCGTTCAGCCAATCGACGCCCCAGCCCATCGGCACCAGCGCCACGGCCTCCAGCCCGAACGGCATGAGCAGCATGGCAAGCAGGCCCCACGGCATGATCCAGAAGCCAGTCAGCGGCACGCCCAACAGGTTGGCGACGACGCCGAGCAGCGACAGCCGATTGAAGTGGTAGGCCGCGAACGCGCCGGTGGCGATCGAGGCGATCAGGGTCGTGAGCAGGCTCGCGCCCAGCGCGGCCCCGAGCCGCCAGACCCAGCGGTGGCGGGAAAGTTCGGCCCGCTCATGCAAGCGGCGGCGCAAGGGTGCCGCAGATTCCCAGCCCGCGATCAGCGCGACGACGGCGGCAAACGACATCTGGAAGGAGGCGCCGGTCAGCGACTCGGGCGCTATGACGAGCACGATGACGGCCGACCAGGCGACGAGGCGCAGCGACAGTGCCGTGCGATCGAGCAGGATGGCCAGCAACGCAAAGGCCGCCATCGCACAGGCGCGCTGCGCCGGCACCGGTGCGCCGGCCAGCGCCGTGTAGAAGAGCGCAGCCATCAGCGCGAGCACCGCCGCCACCTTCTTGGCATCGATGCGCAGCGCCAGCGGCGGGACCAGAGCGATGCCGTAGCGCACGAGCCCCATCACGAGGCCAACCACGAACACGATGTGGAGACCGGAGATCGACAGGATGTGTGCCAGGCCGGAGTCGCGCATCGCCTGCGCCACGTCCTTGTCGACGGCGGTCTGCTCGCCGACCAGCAGCGAGGCGACCACGCCGCCCTCCGGTCCGGGCAACACCTTGAGGATGCGGCCGGCCAGTTCGGCGCGCAGGGCGTCGAGCGTACGGACGAAGCCGGCGGGCTTGCCGCGCTCTGTCACCAAGGCAGGCGCCAACGCGTACCCGACCGCGCCGAGCTGCTGGTACCAGGCGACTCGCTGAAAATCGAACGCGCCGGGCGCCGCGGGTCCGGCCGGGGGCGAGAGGTTTGCCAGGACGAGCAGGCGATCGCCAACCGTCAGCGGCGGCGCCCCCCGGCTCAAGGTCACGCGGACCTTGGTCGGCATCATCTCGGGCGGCGGCACGCCGTTGCCCCGCAGGCGCACGGCTTCGAGGACGACTCTGACGCCGTCGGGCAGCCGCTGGATATCGGCCACCCTCCCCTCGACGTTGAGGCTGAACAGCGGCCGGCTGAGCGTAGGTGCGGCGAGACTTGTCGTACGCCAGGCGACGAGGCCGAAGCCGGTCGAGGCCGCGACGGCGCCGATGGCCATGGCACGCGCGAAGCTGCCGGCGGGCGCGAAGAAGGCGATGACGAAGGAACCCGCCGCCAGCCCCGGCCCGAGCCAGAGCGCCGGCTCGCTCGGCAGCTCGTAATAGACGGCAATGCCCAGGCCGAGCGCCACGGGCAGCCACAGCATCCAGCGGCCACGCTCGGCGTCGAGTTGTTCGAGAATCCAGGCGCGCGGGTTTGACACTCTATAGACGCTCGCCTACCTACGGCGCGCTTTTCCGGCGGAAATGCGGCAAAACCCGCGCTTACCGAGCACCGATCCTTTCCAGGCAAATATCCCAGGGCAATGAACGTCGTAACCCGCTTCGCCCCCTCGCCGACCGGCTATCTGCATATCGGCGGCGCCCGCACCGCCCTGTTCAACTGGCTGTTCGCCAGGCATCACGGCGGCAAGTACCTGCTGCGCATCGAGGACACCGACCGCGCGCGCTCGACCGAACCGGCGATCGCCGCGATCCTCGACGGGCTGTCGTGGCTCGGCCTGCCGTGGGATGGCGAGGTCACCTACCAGTTCGCGCGCGCGGCCCGCCATGCCGAGGTCGCGCACCGGATGCTGGCGGCCGGTCATGCCTATCATTGCTATGCCTCGCCCGCGGAACTCGACGAGATGCGCGCGGCGCAGAAGGCCGCCGGCAAGCCGATGCGCTACGACGGCCGCTGGCGCGATCGCGACCCGAAGGACGCGCCCGCCGGCGTGAGCCCGGTCGTGCGCCTGAAGGCGCCGCAGACCGGCCAGACGATTATTAAGGACGCGGTCCAGGGCGAGGTCACGGTCGAGAACGCGCAGCTCGACGACATGATCCTGCTGCGTGCCGACGGAACGCCGACCTACATGCTGGCCGTCGTTGTCGACGATCACGACATGGACGTGACGCACGTCATCCGCGGCGACGACCATCTGAACAACGCCTTCCGCCAGCTCCAGATCATCCGTGCCATGGGCTGGCCCGAACCCGTCTACGCCCACATTCCGCTGATCCACGGCCCCGACGGTGCCAAGCTCAGCAAGCGCCACGGCGCGCTCGGCGTCGACGCCTATCGCGACATGGGTTTCCTTCCCGCGGCCCTGCGCAACTACCTTCTGCGGCTCGGCTGGGGCCATGGCGACGACGAGATCATCTCGACGGCGCAGGCGATCGAGTGGTTCGACCTGGACGGGGTCGGCCGCTCGGCCTCGCGCTTCGACTTGGCCAAGCTCACCAACCTCAACGCGCATTACCTTCGAGAGACGCCGGATGCCGAGCTGCTGCCGCTGGTTTTGCCGCGCATCGAGGAACGGATCGGCGGCAAGGTCGCCGACGCCGGCCGCGAGCGTATCGTGCGTGGCCTGAGCGGCGTGAAGCCGCGCGCGCACGCTTGTCGAACTCGCTGACAGTCTTGCCTTCTACGCACGCGCCGGCGCGCCGCCGATTGCCGACGACAAGGCGCTCGGCGTGCTGACGCCCGACGCCCGTGCCGTGATGGCCAAGCTCGCGCCGGCGCTGGAGTCGCAGGCAAGCGACTGGAGCGAAAAGGCGCTCGAAGAAGCCGTGCGCAAGTTCGCCGAGGCGAACGGGCTCAAGCTTGGCCAGGTCGCCCAGCCGCTCCGCGTCGCGCTGACCGGCTCGACGGCTTCGCCCGGCATCTTCGAGGTGCTTGCCGTACTGGGGCCCACCGAGAGCAAGGTGCGATTGCTGGCGGCCGCGGCTTGAACGGGAGACAGGTGATGGATGACAATAAGCCGATGCTGGAGGCCGCTGCGAACGAAGAGGCCCGGGATTTCATTCGTGACCTGGTTCAATCCGATCTCGCCCGCGGCCAAGTGCAGAGCATCGTTACTCGCTTTCCACCGGAGCCGAACGGTTATCTGCATCTCGGCCACGCAAAGTCCATCTGCTTGAATTTCGGACTTGCGACCGAATATGGCGGCCGCTGCCACCTTCGCTTCGACGACACCAATCCCGTGAAGGAGGAGCAGGAATACATCGACGCCATCAAGCGCGACGTACATTGGCTCGGCTTCGACTGGGGCGAGCATCTGCACCATGCGTCGGACTATTTCCAGACGTTGTACGACTGGGCCGAGCATCTCATCCGCGCCGGCCTCGCTTATGTCGACGACACCCCGCCCGACGAGATGCGGGCAATGCGAGGCACGCTGACCGAACCGGGCCGCGCTTCGCCGCACCGCGACCGCTCGATGGAAACCAATCTCAGCCTGTTTCGCGACATGCGCGCCGGCAAGTTTCCCAACGGTGCCTGCGTGCTGCGAGCGAAGATCGACCTTGCTTCCGGCAACATGAACCTGCGCGACCCTGTGCTGTATCGCATCCTACACGCGGCTCACCCGCGCACCGGCACGCAATGGTGCATATATCCGACCTATGATTTCGCGCATGGCCAGTCCGACGCCATCGAACACGTCACGCATTCACTCTGCACCCTGGAGTTCGCGGACCATCGCCCGCTTTACGACTGGTTCCTCGACCACCTGCCGGTGCCGGCGCGCCCGCGCCAGACCGAATTCGCCCGACTCAATCTCGGGTACACGGTCCTTTCCAAACGCTACCTGACGGATCTGGTGCGGCGCGGCATTGTGAGTGGCTGGGACGATCCGCGCATGCCGACGCTGGCAGGCCTGCGCCGTCGCGGCGTGCCGCCGGAGGCGATCCGCGACTTCGTTCGGCGCATCGGCATGTCCAAGGCCAACAGCGTCGTCGATCTCGCCATGTTCGATCACTCGATCCGCGACCATCTCAATCAAGCAGCGCGGCGGCGCATGGCGGTTCTGCGGCCGCTCAAGCTAGTGATCGAGAACTTTCCCGAAGACCACGTCGAAGAGCTGGAGGCCGTCAATCACCCGGGGGATCCGGACGCCGGCACGCGTACCCTTCTCTTCCGCAGGGAAGTCTTCGTCGAGCGCGACGACTTCATGGAGAATCCGTCGAACAAGTTCTTCCGGCTGGCAGTGGGGCGAGAAGTCAGGCTGCGCTACGCCTATCTCGTCACCTGCCGCGAGGTGGTCAAGGACGCCGACGGCAACGTGGTCGAACTGCGCTGCACCTACGATCCAGCGAGCCGCGGCGGCAACGCGCCCGACGGTCGAAAGGTAAAGGCCACCCTGCACTGGGTGTCCGCCCGGGATGCACTTCCCGCCGAAGTCCGATTGTACAGCACGCTCTTCAACCGCCCTGACCCCGGCGCTGGTGGCGATCTCGACGCTGACCTGAATCCAGACTCGCTCGAAGTCCTGTCGGGCGCGCTGCTGGAGCCCTCATTGGCAGAGACATCTGAAGGGGAAGCCGTGCAGTTCGAGCGGCTGGGCTATTTCTGCCCGGACCTCGCGAGCCGGTCGAAGGCTCTGGTGTTCAACCGCGCGATCGGGCTGCGGGACACCTGGGCAAAGGTGCAGGTCCAGAGTTAGGAGTAGCGCTGCCCCGAGACGAGGCGCAATTGCTGTCCGCGGCCGGATAGATCGGTCCGCGCGATGCCCGCAGGCTCCACCCATGAGCCTGCGTGTCTGGATCTGGCTGGTGTCGCTGTCCGTCCTCTGGGGCGGGTCGTTCTTCTTCGCCAAAGTGACCGTTGCCGAGTTAGGCCCGCTAACGGTCGTCTTCGGTCGGGTCGCCCTTGCCGCATTCGCACTGAATCTGTCGCTCTGGCTGACCGGGCAGAGCCTCTTCCGGCGCGAAACGCCCTGGGCCGCCTTCATGATCATGGGGTTGCTGAACAACCTGATCCCCTTCAGCCTGATCTTCTGGGGCCAGACCCAGATTGCCTCGGGCCTGGCCTCGATCCTTAACGCCACGACGCCCCTGTTCACGCTGGTCGTTGCCCATCTCGCGACCCGCGACGAAAAAATGAACGCCGCCAAGCTGGCCGCCCTGCTGATCGGCTTCGTCGGCGTGACGGTCCTGGTCGGCCCGGATCTGCTGATCGGCGATCGATTGGGAAGCATGGGCCAGCTCGCCTGCCTGGGCGCTGCCTTCTCCTATGCGTTGGCCGGCGTCTATGGACGCCGGTTTCAGGCGATGGCGGTTTCGCCGCTGCAGGCGGCGTCGGGACAGGTCACCGCCAGCACTGTGTTGATTTTCCCGATCATGCTGATCGTCGACCAGCCTTGGCAGCTGCCGGGTCTGCCATCCGCGACCGTCTGGGCGGCGTTGGCCGGGCTCGCCCTGCTGTCGACCACGCTGGCCTATCTGCTGTATTTCCGCATTCTTGCCGCGGCAGGTGCGACGAATTTGCTGCTGGTTACGTTCCTGATACCGGTCACGGCCATCCTTCTCGGCATGCTCCTCCTCGGCGAGGAACTCGCGCCGCGGCACTTCCTGGGAATGGCGCTGATCGGGCTCGGACTGGCGTCCCTCGATGGCCGGATCGCCGCCCGACTACGCGGCGCGAAATAGCCATCCGCCGCCACAATTGCGCCTCCAGTTGCAGCTTGTTAGGGTGGCGTCGAACCCGGCGTGACCGATCTGAAGTGGTCCTGCGCCATGCCCGAATCGAGCTGAAAAGAGTTCATCCAATGGCCAAGTCGACCGCGACGCTTACCGACAACGAAACCGGCAAGACCTACGAAATGCCGATCATTCACGGCACGATCGGGCCGCGTCTGGTCGATGTCCGCAAGTTCTACGGCGACTCCGGCATGTTCACCTACGATCCGGGCTTCACCTCGACCGGCTCGTGCGGTTCGAAAATCACCTACATCGACGGCGACGAAGGCCTGCTGCTCCATCGCGGGTACAACATCGCCGAACTCGCCGAGCAGAGCGACTTCATGGAAGTCGCCTACCTGCTGATGAAGGGCGACCTGCCGAACAAGGCGCAGAAGGACAAGTTCGTCCACGACATCACGAACCACACGATGGTTCATGAGCAGCTCAGCCAGTTCTATCGCGGCTTCCGCCGCGACGCCCATCCGATGGCGATCTGCTGCGGTGTCGTCGGCGCCCTCTCCGCCTTCTATCACGACTCGCTCGACATCCACGATCCGCACCAGCGGATGGTCGCCTCGTATCGCCTGGTCGCCAAGATGCCGACCATCGCGGCGATGGCCTACAAGTACTCGGTGGGTCAACCGTTCGTGTATCCGCGCAACGACCTCTCCTACGCCGCCAACTTCCTGCGCATGATGTTCTCGGTTCCCGCCGAGGAGTACGAGGTCAATCCGATCGTCGAGAAGGCGATGGATCGCATCCTCATGCTTCATGCCGACCATGAGCAGAACGCCTCGACCTCGACGGTCCGCCTCGCCGGCTCCTCGGGCGCCAATCCGTTCGCCTGCATCGCCGCGGGCATCGCCTCGCTGTGGGGCCCGAGCCATGGTGGCGCCAACGAAGCCGTCATCAACATGCTGCACGAGATCGGCGGCAAGCAGAACATCCCGGGCTTCCTGTCCCGCGTGAAGGACAAGGCCGATCACACCCGCCTCATGGGCTTCGGGCACCGCGTCTACAAGAACTACGATCCGCGGGCGAAGCTGTGTAAAACCGTCTGCAACCGACTGATCGAGAAG
>JABMNB010000220.1 GCA_013205335.1 Rhodospirillales bacterium | reverse complement strand
CGCCGGTTTTCAAGACCGGTGCCTTAAACCGCTCGGCCACCCATCCAGCTCAGTGAAATCAATTACTTAGCTTCGTCGTGACGCGCAACGAGAGAGAACGCTCCTGAAGCCGGTCACGAACGGGTCGGGTCAACGCCAGCGGATGACTTCGGTCTGGGAGCACGCTCTCGCTCGACACGCCGCCTTCATGAATTCGTTGCGAATCGTCGGCTGACCATGATGATGATCGCCGGTCGGGATGCCAGAAATCGAGCGGGGAGACGTCATGAGGATCGCGGAAACGGTCGGCCTGTGCGGCCTCTCGCTGCTGCTCGGCATCGGGTCGGCCGGGGCGATGACGCCGGTGTCGCCCGAGCAGATCCTGTGCAGCGGCGACCATGTCTTCGCCGGCCGCGTGACGGCGGTGGCCAACAGGGATTGCCGCCTTGGCCCGGATCCCGTGGGCTGCAAACAGGAGAGGACCAACGACGTCGAGCTGACGATCCGCGTCACGCGGGTGATCGGCACGCGCAAGACTGCGACGGGCGGTCTGCGCGCCGGCCAGACCATCGCCGCCCAGTCCTTCACCTATTCGAGCCCGCACAACACGAAGAAGTTCACCGGCCAGGGGTCGCTGGCCTTCCGCGCGCCCCAGGATGCGCTGCTGCCGGCGAACTGGCTGCAGGCCGCCTACGTCGGCCAGGATTTCATCTTCTCCGGCAATGCCACCCGGGTGATGGTGTGGCCGGCCGATCGAGCGGCGTGGGCCGCCGACTCCATGATCCATCCGGAAAAGCGCTACGGCGGCGACTGCGCCGTGCCTTTGTAGGTGCCGCGAAGGGTTCGGGGACGGGCGCTCTGGCCGTCCGACGGCTCCAGCCGGGACGGAGGCGTCATCCTAAGGGAATCTGTCCGGCTCCGGGCGCACAGCCTCTTGCTCGAAGCGTCGCCGCGGTCGCGAGATTACCGCCTGCAAATTCAACGTCGGGTTCGTGAGGGTGGGTGGCTCCGCAGGAAATGGAGTCGGCATGCCCCCTTGCGGGGCTGCCGGACAGCGCGGCCAGGAGCCAGGCCGTCGTCGCGCCCGCCCTCGACATCGGCGAGATGCTGGCCCAGGAGCGAGCCGATTCAGGGGGCGAGCCGCAGGAGTCGAAGTTAGCCGCCCTGTTCCTTTTCCTTGCGCTGCGCTTCGCGCCGGATCATCGCGCGCCATTCGGCGGGCGGCAGGCATTTGTGGGCGTGGACGCCGACATTGCGCAGCGCGGCGTCGCGCTCGTCGGGGACGTATCGGTCCTTGCTGCTGGCGGGCAGGGCCCAGGCCCAGCCGGCGGCGACCATCTTCTCCTGCAGGTCGTCGTCGCCGGCGAAGCATTGGGCCACCGGCGGGTTGGTCTTGCGCCCGGTATCGACCTGGCGGCAGATGACTGGCCGGCCGGCGATGAAGTCCTCCAGCGCCTTGCGTGCGAGGGCGCCGGCCCGCCACTGACCGTCGTTGCAGGTCTGGCCGCGTTCGGGCGCGTCGATGCCGTACAGCCGCACGAGCTGCGGGCCAAATTTCACCGTGTCGCCGTCGACCACCGCGAAGCGCGGCTTCGCCACCGGCGGCACCACGGTGTCGTCGTCCGAGGACTGGGCGGCGGCGGCCGTCGCCAGCGCAAGGGCGGCAAGGACGGCAAGAGGGGAGAGAGCGGCTTTCAACGGCGGAAACCTTACGGAGATATTCGTGCGCCAAGCTTATAGCACGCCGGTGAGCGGTCGATTGACCCGAAGTTCGATCGTCGTCAGTGTTCGTGCAACGAATAAGTGGGACAGGAAACGCCGTCGATCATGGACTTCGCCTTTTCCGAGCAGCACGAGGCCGTGCGCGAGACCGTCAGGCGCCTGTGCCAGTCGGAACACCAGAAGCTGGTGGCGGCAGCCGAGGAGAACGAAGTTCTGCCGCGCGAGGTCTTCGCGCGCTGGGGCGAGCTCGGCCTGCTGGGCGTCCGCTATCCCGAAGAGGACGGCGGCAGCGGGCTCGACAAGATCAGCGACTGCATCGTGCGCGAGGAACTGAGCTACATGAGCCAGGGATTCGCGTCGAGCTGGTCGGCGCACAGTCACCTCGGGATCTGGCCGATCTGGAAGGCCGGCACTGAACAGCAGCGCCGGCGGTTCTTCCGACCCGCCGTGCAGGGCAAGAAGATCGCCGGCTTTGCGCTGAGCGAGCCCGACGGAGGCTCGAACATCCGGGCCCTCAAGTCCCGGGCCGAACGCGCCGACGGTGGCTGGAAGCTCAGGGGCAGCAAGCTCTACATCACGAATGCGCCGATCGCGGACTTCCTGCTGGTCGCGGCGCGCACCGCGCCGGAACTCAGCGGCGATGCCATCAGCCTGTTCATCGTCGAGCTGCCGGCCGCGGGAATGAGCATCGAGAAGCTCAGGAAGGAGGGCATCCGTGCCTCCGAGACCGGCCTGGTCCACATGGAGGACGTGTTCGTCCCCGACGACTGCGTTCTCGGAGACCGCCTGGGAACCTATCCGGTGATCCTCGAGTCGCTCAGCGAGAACCGCGTCGGGGTCGCCGCGAACGCCCTCGGGATGGCGCGCGCCGCCTTCGACGCGGCCACGTCCTACGCGCGGGACCGCCTGGTCGCGAACAAGCGGATCGGCGACTACCAGGCGATCGGCCACAAGCTCGCGGAGATGTCGGCCCAGATCGAGGCGGCGAAGTGGCTCGTCTACTACGGCGCCTGGCGCGTCGACCAGAACACGCTGGATTCGGCGACCGCCGCGCGCGTGAAGCTGATCGCGAGCGAGACCGCCGTTTCCGTGAGCGAGCAGGCGATCCGTATTCACGGCGGCGCCGGGATCATGCGAGAGTATCCGGTGGGCCGCATCCATCGCGACGCACTGGTCTACGTGATCGGCGAAGGTACCAGCGAGATCCAGAAGAACCTGATCGCCCGCGACCTCGGCTTCAGGTTCTGAATCGACCGCAATCCCTCATCGACCTGAAAGGAGCAGGAACCGTCGTCCTGAAACGGCACCAACAATAACAAGCTGCGAAGTAAGGGAGGAAGTTCATGAGGATCGTTCACTGGCTTACCGCGTTCTCTACCGCCATCAGTTTCATGGTTGCCGCGCCCGTGATGGCGCAATCCTATCCGAACAAGCCGATCCGGCTCATCGTTCCGTTCGGCCCCGGCTCGGGCAGCGACATCCTCGCCCGCATCCTCGCCGAGCCTCTCGGCCAGGCGCTGGGCCAGCCGATCATCATCGAGAACAAGCCGGGCAACAATACGACGCTCGGTACCGAGCTGGTCGTGAGCTCGCCGCCAGACGGCTACACGATCGGGCTCCTGACCAACTCCGGCCTGGTCGCCAGTCCTGCCGGCCTGACCAGCGGCGTCCGCTACGATCCGGCCAAGGACCTGAGCTATATCTCCATGGTGGCGTCGGTCTACTATGTCTGGCTCGTCAACAACGACGTCAACGCCAAGACCGCCCCCGAGCTGGTTAAGCTGCTCAAGGCCAATCCCGGGAAGTTCAACTATGCGAGCGGCAACACCGGCGGAATCGCCTATGGCGGCTATATCAAGAACGCCTACCAGCTCGACGTGACGCACGTGCCCTACAAGTCGACGCCGCCGGGACTGGCGGACCTGATCAGCGGACATGTGCAGATCATGGTCGCCGACGTGCCGGCTTCGTTGGGCATGATCAGGGGCGGCAAGGTGCGGGCGGTCGGCATGACGACCGCCCAGCGCAATTCGCTGCTGCCCGACGTTCCGACCTTCTCGGAACAGGGTCTCGCCACGCCGCCCGACATGAGCGGCTGGTGGTGCGCCGTCGCGCCCGCAGGGACCCCCGGCGAGATACTCGACCGGCTGAACCGGGAACTGGTCAAGATCCTGGACACGGAGTCGGTGAGGGCCAAGCTGCTGCAGAGCGGCATCGTGCCGATGCCGTCGACGCGGCAGCAGGCGGTGCAGTACCAGAAGGATCAGTTTCTGGTGTGGCAGAAGATCGTCAAGGACCTCAACCTGAAGGTCGACTGAAGCCGCACGCGGCCAGCCACCTGTCGACCGGACGGATCCGGACGACAGGCGGCCTGTCGCGAGCGAACCCGTCAAATTAAGCGCGAGACTCGAGCGCGCCAGGTGACGATGGCACGCCGGGCGAGGTCGCCATAGTGTGCGCAAGATTGGCCTGCACAGGGGTAGCGAACCCCGTGAGGGCAACGAACAACCGGCGGACGCTTCATGATCACTCGCAGACTCCTGTGTGCCGGCGCGGCTCTGGCGCCCCTGTCGGCCTCCGCGCCGGCGTTCGCCCAGGGTGACGGCAGGTTTCCGG
>JABMNB010000219.1 GCA_013205335.1 Rhodospirillales bacterium | reverse complement strand
GCTGAAGGCCGCTGCCCTGAAGCTGGGCTTCGTGACAGAAGCCGAGTTCGACAAGGTCGTCGACCCGAGAAAGATGGTTCGGCCCTACGTCGCCACCGAGTAGGCCTTCATGTTGCTCCCCTCCCCGGCAGGGGAGGGGAATCATGTCGAACCAGCCTCGCTCCCACGTGCCCGGCACTCAGCTGAGGAAAAAGAAGAAATGATCTCGCTCCTGCTCACGGCCCTGGTGCCGGTGGCTTTTGTCGTCCTTCTGGGGCTCTACGCGGGGAGAAAGGGACTGGTGAGCGAGGACGGTGCGCGGAACTTTTCCGCCTATATCGTCGATTTTGCACTGCCCTGTACGCTGTTCGTCGGAGTGTTCAGCTTCACCCCGGCGCAGTTCACAAATATTCCGTACCTGCTCACCGTAACGCTCGCGCTCGTCGTACCGTTCGTTGTCGGCTTGGGAATCGCCATGTTCGGGTATAGGAAATCCGCTCCCGAAAGTGGACTGTTCGCCTGTAATTGCGGCTTTCCGGACATGGCCTACTTCGGATTGCCGGTCCTCATGACAGTGGTTGGAACCCAAGGCTTGCTGCCTGTCATCGTCGGCAATCTCGTGACCAGCATTCTGATAGTGCCCTGCATAGTACTCCTGCTGAATCATCGGGCGTCGGGTGCCGCCGGGGCGCCCTCGCTCCTCCGCAGCCTGATGAGCACCGCAAAGCAGCCTGTTGTCTGGGCTCCCGTGCTTGGCCTGGTCCTGATGCTTCTCGGGTTCGAGCTCCCGTCTCTGGCGACAGACTCTCTCAAATTGATCGGCAGCACCACTGGCGGCGCCGCGCTCTTCACCCTGGGTGTGCTCCTGTCGTTTCTGAAGCTCGAAGTCGATTTCGCCACGGTCGTCGTGGTCTTTCTGAAGAATCTCTTCATGCCCGCCATGGCCCTCGGACTTGCCTTGCTGTTCCACCTGAGCGGGCCACTGGCACAGGGAGCCATCATTGCCGCGGCCTGCCCCGCCGCTACCCTCGGTGCGATGTTCTCCGCCAAGTTCCAGGTCGCACAGAAGACAGCGCCTGCTGAAATTCTCGCCAGCAACGTCCTTGGTATCGGAACGATGGCCTTCTGGATCTTCGTGGCGGAGAAGGTGGTGTGAACTCTCCGAACCATTGCCTGCCGCACCCGTTCGCACCGTTCCAAGGATCCATTCGGAAGGTGTCGGGCAAGCTGCTGATGTACTGCGCTGCGGCCGTCTCGTGGTTCGTCATCCTCGGTGCCGCCGCAGCGCCGGCGCAATCTCCGCCGCCCTCCCCGGCTGCAGGCCTGTCGTCCTGGCTTCAGGGCCAATACATGACCGGCGACTGGGGAGGTACCCGCAGTGCGCTCGAAACGAAAGGCGTCACGCTCCGCGCTGGCTACCTATCGGAGAGCGCGGCCAATCCCTCGGGAGGCCTCCGCCAGGGCGCGACTTATACGCATCAGGTCGACGCCGGCTTCGACCTCGACCTCGACAAGCTGATCAACTTGCCCGGCGGCAAGATCCACGTGCTGTTCACCGAACGGGCCGGGCAGAGTCTTGCCGCGCAGTCGATCGGCAGCATCATCTCGGTCCAGGAGGTCTTCGGCAGCGGCCAGAACATCCGCCTCGCCGAGTTCTCCTATGAGCAATCGGTGCTGAACGACCGCCTGAAGGCCAAGCTCGGGTGGATTCACGCTTCGGACGATTTCGCGAGTTCGCCCCTCTTCTGCTATTTTCAGAACAACGGCTTTTGCGGCCAGGTCGCCATCGTCATCAACAGCGGCTTCACCATCTTCCCCTCGGGAAGCTGGGGCGCCGTGTTGAGGGCAGGCATATATGACGACTTCTATCTCAAAGCCGGGGTCTACGAAGTCAATCCGACGCTGTCGCTGGCGGCCAACGGCTTCAAGCTCGGCACCTCGGGCGCCACGGGCGTCATCGTGCCGGGCGAGATAGGCTGGCAACCGGTGCTCGGCCCCGCTGCATTGCCCGGACATTACCGAATAGGTGGCTACTACGACACATCGGACGCATCCTACCTGGGCTCGCCCATCGGCGGGCCGCAATCGACCATGCGCGGGCGATGGGGCTTCTACTTCCAGGCCGATCAGATGGTCCTTCGCACCGGGCCACGATCGAGGCCCGGCCTGGACCAGGGGCTGACAGTGCTGGCGGTCGCCGCCTACGCCGGTCCCGACACCGCCCTGCTGCAGTACTACTGGCAGTTCGGGTTTCTCCAGAGAGGGACCTTCGCCGGTCGCGACCAGGACACGATCGGCCTCGCAGTCAGTCAGGTTCGGGTCAGCAATCAGTTGGTCGCATCGCAAAACCTGGCCAATACGCAGCTTCCGGGATCGGTCGCCGTCCAGTCTGCCGAAACCACGATCGAACTCAATTACCGCGCGCAGCTCACGCCGTGGTCCTCGGTCATGCCCAACATCCAGTACGTAATGCAACCCAATGCGGTGACCTCGATCCCCAATGCCCTGGTGCTGGGCCTGCAGGTGAGGCTGACGTTCTGATGGGACGCGTTCGGACCGTTGCCGAGGAGCCGTTCCTTGGCAAGCGGCCTTGACCCGCCGCTGGGGCGTGGTCGTTCGATCCGAAGAAGACACGACATACTCCACTCACCAGACACCTCGTCGACCAGCTGTTGGGTTCACCAACACGAGTGTCGGCGTCAGGAGGCGACGGCCCTGGGGTCGTCCGTCACCACGGATGGGCTCCCAGATTTCTGCCTGCTGGGCGCCGGCACGCCGGCTTCGGCCCCCTGCAGCGAATGCGATGCACGGGAGCGACCAGGATCGCGGGAGTGACGGAGAGGTGTCCTGCCCCGGCCGTTGACGTTTTCACCAGGTCCTCAAGACGGAAGGGCTTCGAGGGTCAGTGTCGAACCGCCGAAGCGGTCAGGGCTCGGTCGGGTGGTGCACCAGCTCCGCCTCTTCCTGCATTTCAAAATCAAAGACGCGAAGCTCGACGATGGTGAAGCAGCCGATCCAGAGCGCAGCATCGTAAGCACTGACCAGGCTGTCGGCGTCATTCCTGCTGACACCTTGCCAGCCCCACAGCCCGACCAGGCCGACCACGACGGCGTACAGCACCGCCTTCGCCACGTTGCGCACCCGCCATTCGAACCCGCCGTACTCGCCCGGCGCATAGACATCGTAGGCCAGCAGAGCACAGATCGCGAGCCAGGCGGCCGAATTGACGAAGCTCGACGTGTCGCCCGCCGCCCAGTAGCCCCAGCACGTATAGACCGCCAGGCCGTAGCCGATGGTCTGGGCGGCGTGAATCCCGAACTGCTCGAACCGCGATGCGTAGGCCTCGCCGAGGTCCAAGGAGTCATAAAGAAAGGTCGCGAGCAGAATGAGCCACGCGACCTGCTCCAGTGCCTCGTTTGCCGTGCCGTAACGCAAGTACAGTCCCACGTCGATCGAGAGCAGCACGAAGAAGCCAGTCCTGATAAACTGCATCCCGCCTCATCGCCTGCCATGATGACGCGGATATGAACAGGCATGAGGAAGCCGCCGGCGATGCCCTTCTGCCGAGGCGCCGACAGACGGCACTCACGGCCGCATGGTAAACAAGCCGCCATCGAGCAAAGGTGAAGACGCGGTCCCTGCGGCAGTCCATGCCCGGATCACCGCGCGCCCCGCCTCCGCGCATGGCTCGAAGCTCATCCGGAAGCAACCGAGACCGACAAGCAGAATGGCATCAGGCAGGCCAACGGAATCGCCCCCTGCACCTCTTCTTGGAGCGCCTTGCCCGAGCCCCTCGATGGAGGCAGCGACATCGTGCAGGACGTAGTGATCGACCAAATTCTGCGAGGACGCGCCCGACCCGACGTGAGGCGCAACACGCGATCAGCCTGCTGGCCGCCGCCGGAAATGCGGGAGCCGCGCAACGGCGGTTGGCGAATCTGCGTCTCGCCAACCCGAACCTTGCCTTGTCCAACGCGCGCCTGCCGCGTGTCGGCGACCCGATGGCCGCCGGACGCTTCCGCGAACTCCTTGAGCGAGCCGGACTCTGACCTCTCGCGGCAGACCGGTGTCAGGAACCGAACCGGTTCTACCCTACACGCGACGTGCGATCACACCATCCAGAAGTCCGCGCTGCTCAGGTCGTGCGTGCCGGTGATCTGGATCTGGAAATCCTGGGCTCCATTGCCGTCGACGTCGCCGGAGATGAAGGTATTTCCACGGTACATGAATTCGCGGACTTCGCCGGCCGTGTTCGAGAATCCGGCCGTGTCGATAAAGGTGAAGGTCACGCCGGCATTCGTCGCCATCAGGGAAAGGTCGATGTGATCTTCGCCCGAGCTGAAATCGTAGATCAGGTCGCGCGTCGACCCGACCGCCGTTTCACTGGCTTCAGTAAAGATGAAGACGTCGTTGCCGGCGCCGCCGAAAAGAAAATCGCGGCCCGAGCCGCCGTTGAGCTGGTCGTCGCCGGCGCCGCCGTCTAGAAAATCGCTACCCGAACCGCCGAGGAGCTGGTCGTTTCCGGCATCGCCATAGAGCCTGTCGTTGCCCCCCGAACCGTCGATCCGATCGTCGTTGTCGCCGCCCCGGGCGTTGTCGCGGCCATTGCCGGCGTCAATCGAGTCATTGCCGGCGCCGCCCAGAAGAATGTCGTTTCCGTCACCGCTGCTCAGCACGTCCGCACCGGCGCCGGTTGAAATGTAGTCGTCGTAAGCGCCGCTGGTGATGTCGTCGTCGCCGCTGCCCGTCAAGATACGAAACTTCTCGGTTGCCACGAAATCAACAAGATTGGCCGCACCATCGCCGAGATGTCCGGTGTAGCCTGCCAAGGCATCGCCGCCAGTCACGCCGCCGGTGACGTTGGAGGCCAGGGTCGAGTAGGACACGGTCAATGTATCGAACCCGGCGCCAGCGTTGGACGTGTCGGCGCCGCCGCTGACCGTGATGAGATCGTTGCCGCCGCCTGCGACGATGGTATCGGCACCGATGCCCGTGGTGATGAAGTCGTTGCCGCCGCCGGTGGTGACGGTATTGGCGCCGTCACCCGCGTAGACGCGATTGGTGCCGCCGCCTGCGACGATGATGTCGGCACCGATGCCCGTGGTGATGACATCGGCGCCGCCGCCGGTGGTGACGGTATTGGCGCCGTCACCCGCGTAGACGCGATTGTCGCCGTCGCCTGCAAGGATGGTATCGGCACCGATGCCCGTGGTGATGAAGTCGTTGCCGCCGCCGGTGGTGACGGTATTGGCGCCGTCACCCGCGTAGACGCGATTGCCGCCGTCGAGCGCCGTGATGGTGTCGGCGCCGCTGCCGCCCACGATCGTGTTGGCGCCCTGCCCCGCGGTCACCGTGCCGGCGCCTTCGCCTGTGTTGATGTAGTCGTTGCCGGCGCCAGTCGTGATGGTGTCGGCACCGGCCCCGGTCAGGATTCTGAAATGCTCGATGGTCCCGTCGACGATCGCAACCAGCCAGCCGCCACCGCCAGCTTCAGATACGTTCGACCTTGAATCGCCTGTCACCGCGCCAGTGGCAAGGCGCCAATCGACCACCAACCGGTCATCGTTGCCCAAGCCGCCATTGACCGAGCTGGCACCCCCACTGACCACGACTATATTGTTGCCGTCGTTGCCGACGATGGCATTGCCGTCGAGGGCACCGCTAATTTTGATCGGCGCGGTACCGGCAAGAAATACCGACGGGATGCCGGTGCTCATGTAAAGCTGGATTCCGGTCGATGTCGCGCCGCCAGATACCGTCATGCCGGTGTGCGTGACCCACGCGGCCTCGTTGCTGTAGCCAGACTCGAGAACGATCTGGTCGTTCGGGCCGGAAACGGCCATGGCGGCATTGATGGTCGGAAAGTCCGAAGTCGGACCTACTGTTCGGATGGCGATGCTAAATAATCCAGAGGTTGGGACGCGCACATAAAGTGCATTCACCTGCACGCCCGTGAATTTAATTCGCGGAGCGCAGCCCTTTAACACCAGAATGGGCGGAGTCAACAACCAGAATGAGCGGAGTCAAGAATGTCGTCCGGGACGTCGAGGAAGCGCAGTTCGTGGGCGGAATTCGCGCTATCGACCGCCCCCCCGCATCCAGCCGCGGCTGGCCAAGGCGTTCGCCTGGACATCTAGCACCACTAACAGGCTGGCTTTCAGCCATTACACGACTGCGGCGCCACGGTGGCGTGCAGGCCGGTCGAATAGGGGCGATAATCCTCGATGAAGCGCTCGAAGGCCTGCGCAACGGAGAAGTCGACGCGCTCTACAATAACGAGCTTGAGCTGGTGAAGACGGTGGCCCAGTTTCCCAGAGGTCGCGCGGCAAACTCGACATGAGCCTCTATCCACTCGCCTATGCTGGCGGCGAGGTAAAGGAACTCAATATCGGCCTCATGCCACGCCTCGTGACCAGTTATGAGCAGGGCCTTACGTGGCGTACGGCCGAGATCGGCAAGGAATTGAACGCCAGCATCGAAAAGACGGGCGTCAAAATCCCGACCTGGGTATGGCAGGCCGGCTGCGTCGCATCGCGCGCGGCGGCGGCGGTCATCGACCCGAAGGACGTCAACGGAATGAAGATCCGCAGCGGCGCTCGGGAGTTCGACCTCATGTTGAAAGCCGCCGGTAGGGTGATATCCAGTTTGCCATCCAACGAGGTTCGGAACGCCATGCAATCGGGCAAGTTGGATGCGGCAATTACCTCGGCAACCGGCCTCATAAGTTTCAAAGTCGAAGATGTCGCCAGGAACCTTACGACGGGACGCGGGAAAAGCTTCTGGTTCATGCTTGAGCCATTGCTGATCTCGAAGCAGGTTTTCGACGAGCTTGCGCCGGCGCAGCAGGCGGTGATGGTCGAGGCTGGCGAGTCGCTCGTGCCGTTCGGGCTGGCCTCAGCCAAGGCCGCCGATCAGGCCATCGCAGACATTTTCGTGAAGGGTGGCGCGAAGATTCACGACATGACGGCAGTGACAGTGGAGCGCCAGCGCGGCATCGTCGTCGATTAGGCATGGAACGACTTTGCATCGCGTACGCCCGACTGCGCGCGGCTGTTGAAGCTGGCGCGAGAGCTTAAGGCCTAGCACGACCGACTGGGTGACCTGAGCCCCGTCCTTCATCCAGTCACGGGAAACAACCGAGAAACTCCAGCCGGACGTGATCCAGTTTTCAGGGGTCAGAGCACCACTGATACAGATTGAGGGTCTTGAGGAAGAGAGGATTTCCGGCTCATCGTCATCCTGAGAGTTCGTGATCGAGTGTCGGCGTCAGGCGACGACGGCGGATGGGGCCTGCTGTTGCAGGCCTGGAACCAGAACCAGTTCCAGCTGTGACCAAGAGATTGAGAGGTTTCTGCTGCAAATCTAATTTGCTGAGAAAGCTCTTGCGGAGTTCCGCGCTGCCATCGCGACGGCGACGTAGGCCCACCCCGCAAAGAGTAGTGAAACGCCGCCAATCGTTGCTGGCGTAAAAGTATGGCCGTACGGAAGTTTCATCACCAGCAAACCAGCCACAAGGATAGCGATGCAGCCCGATACGAGGAACCAATGCCAGCCCTTCATCCGCCGCACCTTTGCCGCGAAAATGATCTGCGTCAGTCCATGCAATGCGAAGACCAGGGCCATCAGAACCATGACGGGCACCACGCTTGCAAAAGGATCCAAGTAAACGAATACGCCGCCAATTGCGGCGAGCAGGCCGAGCACCAGGTACCAGGCAAAAACCGCAGCCCCCAGCATCTTGCCAGATTGTGCGAGTTGCACGATGCCCACAAACATCAGAACAAGACCCAGGACCTCATTTGGAGAAATTGACGAAATCACGGGAACAGTGATGGCGACGCCTCCCCCGACGATCAGCAGGCCTCCGACCAGAATGAACAGAAGCCAGTGCGAACTGAGGATGTCAGCGATGTTGCGTCGTTCGGTTCCTTCCTTTTCCCCCAGGCCCATGTCGTTTTCTCCTTCTCCATCGACTGTCTTACTAATCAGTCAGTAATATAGGCTACATCTTTATTCCGGAAGAAGGCGCGTACCAGCGCCGGGTTCTCCCCGATCGCCTTCATCTGCG
>JABMNB010000218.1 GCA_013205335.1 Rhodospirillales bacterium | reverse complement strand
GCCGTACACGGCGACAACACCCCCGCCGCGTCTGACTCAAGGGTCCCTCACTGCGTTCGGGATGACACCTTTTTTTGGCATCGGCGCATTGCGCAATATCCAACAATAGTGTCATCCCGAACGCAGTGAGGGACCCTTGAGTCAGACGCGGCGGGGGTGTTGTCGCCGTGTACGGCACCCGCGCCATCTGCGAAGCACTCGCAAAAAACCGTGACGTTCGGGGACTTGCGATGAGCGGGGCGGGGGACTATCAGCATCCCGTCATCGGGGAGTAGCCGGCCTCACCCCAGAGGCGGATGCATCAACAGACTTGGGTCCTTCGGGAGCCATGGTGCATTCGGCGACCGACGGTCCATCACGGATCGCGCTTGGCGAGACCTTTGGCTTTCCAGCATCTTCACCCGCGGGATCGGGCGGTGCGGGAAGCCACAGGTTCGTGCCCGGTCCCGCCTATCGTGTTTGCCATGGAAGCATTTCTCGTCTCAACAGGACTCGTTGCCGTCGCCGAGATCGGGGACAAGACGCAACTCCTGGCCATGATCCTTGCCACCCGCTATCGCCGTCCCGTTCCCATCATCCTGGGCATCCTGGTCGCGACCCTGGCCAACCACGCGCTCGCCGCCTGGGCAGGCGCCGCCGTCGCGGCCTGGCTGGGCCCCGACGCCATGCGCTGGATCCTGGGTGTCCTGTTCCTCGCCATGGCCGTGTGGTGCCTGATCCCCGACAAGGCCGATGAAGGCCCGAAGGTCGCGGGCGCGGCCGGTGCGTTCATCGCCACCGCGATCGCCTTCTTCCTGGTCGAGATCGGCGACAAGACCCAGATCGCGACCGTGGCACTCTCGGCGCGCTTCAACGATCTGATCGCCGTCACCGCCGGCACGACGTTCGGCATGATGATCGCCAACGTGCCCGCGGTGCTGTTCGGCGACGTGCTGTCGCGCAAGGTGCCGCTGAAGCTCGTGCGCTCGCTGGCGGCGGCATCCTTCGTCGTGCTGGGCCTGCTCGCGCTGCTGAAGCTCGACATGGGCCTGATCGGCGGCTGACCCCCGGAGACCGGGCCGGCGCTACGCCACTCTGTTGGACAGCCGGCCCAGCCCGTCGATCTCGATCGTCACGCGGTCGCCGCGCTTCAGGAACTTCGGCGGGGTGAAGCCGATGCCGACGCCGACCGGCGTGCCGGTGGCGATGACGTCGCCCGGCTGGAGCGTGATGCCGGCGGAGATCGTCGCGATCAGCGTGGGGATGTCGAAGATGAGGTCGCGCGTGTTGGCATCCTGGCGCAGCTCGTCGTTCACCCAGCACTTCACGGTGAGGTTTTCCGGATCGACCTCGTCGGCGGTCACCAGCCAAGGGCCCATCGGGCAGAACGTGTCGAGCGATTTGCCGAGGAACCACTGCTTGTGCTTGGCCTGCAGGTCGCGCGCCGTCACGTCGTTGATGATCGTGTAGCCGCAGACATGGCCATAGGCGTCGGCTTTGGCGATGCCGCGGCCGCCCTTGCCGATGACCAGGCCGAGCTCGGCCTCGTAATCCACAGAGTCGCTGACGCCCTCGGGATAGCGGATGTCGGCGCCGTCGGCGATCACGCATTCCGGCGCCTTGGTGAAAATGATCGGCGCGGTCGGCACGGCATCGGCCGCGGAGCTGGCGCTGCTGTCGAAACCGCTGCGCGTGAACTCCCTGGCATGCTCGTGATAGTTCTTGCCGACGCACATGACGTTGCGCGCCGGCCGCGGGATCGGTGCCTCGATCTTGACGGCCGACAGGGGAAGGCCCGCGCCGGTCGGCTTGATCTTCGACTTGAGCGCGTCGAGTTCGCCCACGATGGCGCCGAGGGTCGGAACGGCGCGTCCCAGCATCTCCTCGAGCGGCCAGAAGGTCCTGCCGTCCGGGCTGACGAGCGCGGCCTTGGTGGCGCCGCCGTGCGTAATCGTGGCGAGCTTCATTGCGGCTTGGCCGACTCGGCCGCGTTGCCCCAGCCCTTCTTCTCGGCGTCGAAGAAGGAGGCGAAGACCTTGCGGATCGTGCTCTCGCCGATGTCGCGCGTGATGAACACGACGCGGCTCTTGCGGTCGTCGCCTTCCGGCCAGGCGTCGAGCGTGGCCGGCGGATGGAAGACGTGCTGCACGCCGTGGATCACCACCGGCTTGTCGGTGTCCTTGACGTTCAGGATGCCCTTCATGCGCAGGAGGTCGGGACCGCGATAGGTCACCAGCGCATCGAAGGCGGCGGCCACGGTCGACCAGCTCATCGGCTCGTCGAAGGTCATGCAGAACGAGCGGATGCGGTCGTCGTGGCGGTTGACGTCGTGCGGATCCTGCTCGCCGTGACCGTGTTGGTCGTGGCCATGGCCGTGTCCCTCGCCATGATCGTGTCCGTGATGATGATGGCCGTGCCCGTGGTCATGGCTGCCTTCATAGGCCTCGGCCTGCAGCCACTTCCTGACGTCGGCGCTCTTGGTCTCGGGATTGTAGAGGCCGGCATTGAGGATCTGGTTGGGGTCGATCTCGCCAGTGGCAACCGTGTGGAACGGTGCGCCGGGATTGAGGTGGTGCAGCCGGTGCTTCAGTTCGGCGAGCTTGGGCGGATCGGCGATGTCGACCTTGGTCAGCAGGATGCGGTCGGCGACGGCGGCCTGCTTCACGGCCTCCTCGTGATTGTCGAGCGTGCTCGCGCCGTTGACGCCGTCGACCGTCGTCACCACGCCGTCGAGGCGGTAGCGCGAGGCGAGCAGCGGGTCGGTCATCAGCGTGTGCAGGATGGGCGCGGGATCGGCCAGGCCGGTGGTCTCGACCACCATGCGCTTGAACGGCGAGACCTCGCCGCGCGAGCGCTTGAGGAACAGCTCGCTCATGGTGCGCACGAGGTCGCCGCGCACCGTGCAGCACAGGCAGCCCGAGTTCAGCGTCACCATGCCTTCGTCGTCGGACTTCTCGACCAGCAGATGGTCGAGGCCAATCTCGCCGAACTCGTTGATGATGACGGCGGTGTCGGCCAGTTCGGGCCGGCGCAGCAGCTTGTTGAGCAGCGTGGTCTTGCCGCTGCCGAGGAAGCCCGTCAGGACGGTGACGGGAATGCGCTGCTCGGCGGCGTTCTGCGTATCGCTCATCGGGGTATCCTGTGTTCGGGATTCACGCCCGCCAGAAGCGCCCGACCTTCCTGAACTCCTTCCAGGCCCGCTCCAGCTTGCGGCGGCGACGCTTCTCGCCGCTTGCCGCCTGCCTGGCGAGGACCTTGAGCGGCAAAGCCGTGTCCTCGGTGGGACGGGCGGCCGTCGCGATATCGGCCAGCATGCGGGCCGCCGTCGCGCGATCGTTCAAGGCGCCGAGCGCGCCCTGCAGGCGCACCGTTGCTTCGATATAGGGCTTGGCCGCAGGCGAGGCAAAGGCGGGGTTGAGATAGGTCGCGGCGTAGCGCAGCTTCTTGATGCCGATGCGCAGGCGATGGAGCTGCTCCTCGCTCAGCCGGTCGAACAGACGGCCGCGTCGCACGACCTTGTCGTGGCGGGCGTCGAGAACCATCCGGCCGAATTCCTCCAGACGAAGGCCACCCGCCGTATCGGCCAAGATCGGCCCGGCGGCGAATATGCCGAGCTGCTGGTCGAAGGCCTCGTAGCGGGCGCTGCCGAGGGCGGCGCGGGCGCGCTGCAGATGGCTCGCGGCGACCCGCGCCGCGACGCGTTTCACGACCAGCGGCACGTCCGTCACGCTTTCGGTCAGGAATACATGCAGGTCGCGTGCGGGACCGCATTCGCCGGCCAGCCACTTGGCCTCGGCCGAGAGGGCGCGGACCTCGGGGCCGTCGACGGCGGGCCGGAACACGCTGAACGCGGCGCGCAGGCGGCGCAACGCCACGCGGGTCTGGTGAATGCCGACGGGGCGCCGGCTCTGGAGCACGATGGCTCGATGCTTCGAAAGGTCGCCCCGGCAGGAGGCGGCGATCATCTGCAGGGCGACATCGGGAGGCGTTTCGGGGGTGGGCTTCGACCCGGGGGCTGACATCGCGAGTGACCGTAGCGACGCCCGGGAAGGGGGCAACCGTTAAGAACGACAGTCTGATGAAGGTTTTAAGTCATCACTGAGACTGTAGATTGATCCCGGTTTCGCTGATTTCGTTGGCCGGCCGACTGACTAACAGCCGTTTTGCTTGTGTTTGCAGTGGCGGCGGCAGGCCGGCGTGGCCTAGAGTCATTTCCATGAGCATCGATGCGGCGGCCTTCAAGAAGGGTATGCGCCATCTGGCGGCGAGCGTTACCCTGATCACCACCCGGGTCCACGACCAGAGGGGTGGGCTTACCGCCACAGCGGTCTGCTCAGTTTCGGCCCAACCGCCGCAGATTCTGGTCTGCGTCAATAAGACCGCAAGTGCCCACGACCCGATCGGCGAGGCCGGCTTCTTTTGCGTCAATGTGCTTTGCCCGGATCACCGCAAGCTCGCGGAACGCTTCGCCGGCATGGACGGCACCGAGGGCGACGAGCGATTCCGGGACATGGGCGAGTGGACGACCCTCACCACCGGTGCGCCGGTGCTGAAGGGGTGTCCGGTGTCGTTCGACTGCAAGCTGGTCACCGAACTTTCGGCCGGCACGCACACCATCTATATCGGCGAAATCGTCGACGTGGCGTTGAACGAAACCGCCCTGCCGCTTCTCTATGCCGATGGCACCTTCGTCCACGGCGACGCTTTGAAGAAGGCCGCCCAGGCGGCCTGAACGAGCGGGGTTGCGCCCCGGCGCCAACCCACTATGTTCCCGCCCGCCCGAACGGGCGCCTGCTGGGGCGTCGCCAAGCGGTAAGGCAGAGGATTTTGATTCCTCCATTCCCAGGTTCGAATCCTGGCGCCCCAGCCAACGCGCCCTGTCGAGGGCTTGGACGTCGTCTGCTGTCTTGGATGAAACGCTCGAGCGACTAGGTCTATGAACTTCATCAAGAATACGCTTCTGGTCGTTGTTCTTTCCGCGGTCTGC
>JABMNB010000217.1 GCA_013205335.1 Rhodospirillales bacterium | reverse complement strand
GTCCAGATGTGGCTGCGGTAGCTCTTGAAACCGATGTCCCTGCCCTCCTTGAAGGGCGAGTTGGCGAACAGCGCGGTCGCGATGGGCTGCAGCGCCAGCGAGACCCGGAACTTCTTCACCATGTCGGCTTCGGAGTCGAAGTCGAGATTGGTCTGCACGGTACAGGTGCGCAGCATCATGTCGATGCCGAGCTTGCCCACCTTGGGCATGTAGTCGCGCATGATCTTGTAACGGCCCTTCGGCATCCAGTGCATGTCTTCGCGCGTCCACTCGGGCGCGAAGCCCAGGCCGATGAAAGACGCGCCGATCTCGCCCGCGACCTCCTTGACCTCGTCTATGTGCTGGCTGTTCTCGGCCGCCGTCTCGTGCATCGTCTCGAGCGGCGCGCCCGACAGCTCGAACTGGCCGCCCGGCTCCAGCGTGATGCTGGCCTTGCCACGCAACAGCGCGATGGGATTGTTGCCCTCGATCACCGGCTCCCAGCCGAAGCGCGTCAGCCCTTCGAGCATGGCGCGGATGCCGTCCGGCCCGTCATAGGCCAGCGGCTTCAAGGTCTTGGTGTGGTAGCCGAACTTTTCGTGCTCGGTGCCCATACGCCATTGCGCGCGGGGCTTGTTGCCGGCTGCGAAGTATTCGATCAGCTGCCGCCGATTTTCAATCGGCGTGCCGCCGCCCGACGGAGGTGCGGACATACGATCTCGTCTCCCTGATCGCTCCGCGCCTTCCAGCGGCGGTGAGCGGCGCGGTCGCATGAGGAATTCTCACGCGAGCCTGCGGCTGGTTCATCCTGTTCGATTCCCCCTCTCCCACATCGCCGGGGGCCTGCGCAAGCGCTCAGACGGTAACCCTGGACCCTCGATAATCGCCGCTGAGACGCGGTGTCGGACGCCGCCAGTCGCCCAAAAGCGCCTGCCAGCACGCCAGCGCGGCAAGCGCCGCCGTATCGGCCCGCAGGATACGCGGGCCGAGCCCCACCGACATTACATCCCTTATGCGACGCAGCGCCTGCAGCTCGGCTTCGGCGAAGCCGCCTTCCGGTCCGATCACGATGGCCCACGGCGCCGCCCGCGCCGCATCGTCGAGCCGTGACAGGGCCTCGGCGATGGGCGGGCCGCCGCCGGTCTCGTCGCACATCATGAGCCGCCGCCCCGCCGGCCAGGTGTCGAGCAGCTTTCCGAGATCGATCGGCTCGCGCACCTCGGGCACCGTGAGTCGCTCTGTCTGCTCCGCGGCTTCCACCGCATTGGCCCGCAGGCGGCCGGTATTGACCCTCTCCACCGCCGTGTGACGCGTCACCACGGGCTGCAGCACCGACGCGCCCAGTTCCGTCGCCTTCTCCGCGATATAGTCGATGCGGGCGCGCTTCACCGGCGCGAAGCACAGCCAGACGTCGGGCTCGGGCACCTGCTCGCGCGTGCGCTCGCCCACTTCGGCCACGGCGGACTTCTTGCCGCGCGCCGACAGGGTGCCGCGCCATTCGCCGTCGCGGCCGTTGAACAGAAGAAGCGGCGCACCATCGGGACGGCGCATCACGTTGCGCAGGTAATGGACCTGGGCGTCGTCGAGCGGGGCTTCGCCGCCGGCCGCGAGATCGGCCTCGACGAAGAGACGCGCTGCACTCATGGATCCCTACTCATCTATTTGCCCTCATGGATCATTGATGCGCATAGCTGCATGATGACGCCCATGATGACGCCATGACAGCCGGGCGGACAACCGGCTTCACCGATATCGACCAGACGCACTGGACGCTGCGCTTCCTGCCGCCGTGGGCGCGACCCTACGGGCGGCTGGCGCGCTGGGACCGGCCGATCGGCATCTGGTTGCTGCTGTTTCCCTGCTGGTGGTCGCTGACGCTGGCCGCGGCGCCCAACTGGGGCCGGCTGGCGGGCCTCATGGCGCTGTTTGCCCTGGGCGCTATCGCCATGCGCGGGGCGGGCTGCACCTGGAACGACATCGTCGACCGCAAGGTCGATGCCGGCGTCGAGCGCACGCGCGGCCGGCCGCTGCCGTCGGGCGAGCTCAAGCTGCACCACGCGCTGATCTGGATGGCGCTGCAGGGCGCGGTCGGCGCGGCCGTGCTGTTCAAGCTCAACAAGTTCGCGGGCGGCGTCGCGCTCCTGTCGTTGCTGCTGGTCGCGATCTATCCGACGATGAAGAGGATCACCTCCTGGCCGCAGGTGGTGCTGGGCTTCGCCTTCAACTGGGGCGCCCTGGTGGGCTATGCCGCCGTCACCGGGACGCTGTCCTGGGCCACCGTCGCGCTCTATCTCGGCGGCGTCGCCTGGACGATGGTGTACGACACGATCTACGCCATGCAGGACCAGCGCGACGACGCGGTGGTCGGCGTGCGCTCGACGGCGCGGCGCTTCGCGGGCGCCCCGCGACGCTGGCTCACGCTGTTTGCCGTGCTCGCCATCGCACTGTGGACCGCGACGGGCGTCCTGGCGCCGCTTGGGCCGGGCTACTTCGTGCTGCTGGCCTGCATCGCCGCGCACCTCGTCTGGCAGATCGCGCTGCTGAAGCCCGGCGATCCGGCAGACTGCCTGATGCGCTTCAAGTCCAACAGGATGGTGGGCTGGCTGCTGCTGGGTGCTCTCGTCGCCGACAAGCTCCACTGATGTCGCGGCTCCCCGACGATCCCGAAGGATTCATCCGCGCCAACACCGCCCTCGAAGCGCCGGCGATGGTGCCCGAGTTCAAGTTGTGGCTGGCCACCGAATACGTGCCGATCTGGCAGGCCACCGAGTCGTGGCTGGAGGAAAAGAACGTCGATCCGCCCTACTGGGCCTTCTGCTGGCCGGGCGGCCAGGCGATCGCGCGCCACCTGCTCGACAATCCGGCACTGGTCGCGGGCAAGCGCGTTATCGACTTCGCCGCGGGTTCGGGCGTCTCTTCGCTGGCCGCACTGCGGGCGGGTGCCGCTTCGGTGGTGGCCAACGACATCGACAGGCTCTCGCTGGTGGCCGCCCGCCTCAACGCCACGGCCAATGCCCTCGCCATCGAGACCAGCGACGAGGACTGGCTGGCCGGTCCCCCGGGAGGTCCCGAGACCGACGTCGTGATCGCGGGCGACGTCTGTTACGAACGTGAAATGTCCGTGCAGGCGCTGGCCTGGCTGCGCAGCCACGCGGCAAAGGGCCGGCTGGTGCTGCTGGGCGACCCCGGCCGCAACTATTTCAGCGCCCAGGGACTCGAGGAACTGGGCCGCTACGAGATTCCGACCTCGCTGCAACTCGAGAACCGGGGCATGCGAGAGACGGTGGTGTGGCGGGTTCTGCCCGTTTCTTGAGCCTTTTCCTGCCCCAGCGTTATAATTCCGTCACTGTTCTTTCACAGACGACTCGGGGTACGGTGACCCCATGCCCCCTACCCCCAAAAAGACAAAGATAAGCCCTGCCGATTTCGCGAGCCTCTATGAGGGCTTCAATGCCCCGGTCTCGCGCTTCGACTGCGGCCGCAAGTGCGCGCCGCTGAACGACGGCGAGCCGGTCTGCTGCTCGACGCAGAACGCGGTGCCGGTGGTGCACAAGGCCGAGTGGGAGCTGCTCAAGACCCGCACCGACCTGTGGTCCAAGTTCAAGCCCTACGACTATTCCACCCGGATGATCGTCGAGGAGTTGACCAACGACTGCATGGCCATCCACTGCAAGGGCGCGCGGCACTGCGAGCGCGACAACCGCACGATCGCCTGCCGCGGCTTCCCCTTCTATCCCTACCTGACGCGGCAGAAGGAATTCGTCGGCGTCGGCACCTACTGGGTGTTCGAGGACCGCTGCTGGATGATGTCCAACCTCGAGATCGTCGACCGCAGGTTCGTCGAGGAGTTCATCGCCACCTACGAGGCGCTGTTCGTCAAAGATAAGGACGAGTTCGATACCTACGTCACCTTCTCCGCCACGGCACGGCGTGTCTACTCGCGCTGGAAGCGCGAGATCCCGCTGCTCGGCCGCAAGGGCGAACTGCTGATCGTCACGC
The DNA here is from genome assembly GCA_013205335.1 of Rhodospirillales bacterium. Classification (GTDB taxonomy): domain Bacteria; phylum Pseudomonadota; class Alphaproteobacteria; order Reyranellales; family Reyranellaceae; genus Reyranella. The sequence goes on along the minus strand of JABMNB010000217.1, from coordinate 323 downwards.
CCTCTACCGGCGAGATCCGCCCCGGCAAGCCGCGCGACTTCCCGAAGCTCGAACCGTTCAATTCCGAGAAGAACTACAAGCAGGCGATCAAGGACGCCGGCGGCGAATACCCGAAGGACGGTCTGCGCCCGAGCTGAGGCCGAGAAAAGGTCCCTCGCTACGCTTGGGATGACAGCATTGTCGTTCGAAACGCTGTGCGCCCTGATGAGTGCCCCGCCGGTGACGCACCCCGCCTAATCCAACACCTATTTTCATCCCGAGCGCAGCGAGGGACCTTTCCGTTCCGAAGCACGCCCCAACAGACGTGCTAGAATCGCAACGTG
>JABMNB010000216.1 GCA_013205335.1 Rhodospirillales bacterium | reverse complement strand
CGCGCGCGCCACGGCGCCGTCGATACCCTCGCTCGCCGCCGCGTCGGTGCGGGCGATCACCACGAGGTGACGCCGCGCCTTGGCGGCACCAGCGACCTTGGCCGCCATCTCATGCGGTTCGGCGAGCTTCTTGTCGTTCAGATGGCCGCACTTCTTCGGCAGGAGCTGGTCTTCGAGATGGACGGCGGCGGCGCCTGCTTCCTCGAAGGCCCGCACCATGTGCATCACGTTCAGCGCCTCGCCGTAGCCGGTGTCGCCGTCGACGAGGACCGGCAATCCCGAGGCGCGCGCCACCTGGCGGATGAAGAAGCAGACTTCATCGACCGTGATGACGCCGAGATCCGGCAGGCCCATCGAGGACGACATGGCGGCGCCCGAGAGATAGAGCGCCTCGAAGCCCGCCCGCGCCGCCTGCAGGGCGGCGATGCCATTGTGGGTGCCCGGCATGCGCAGAACTTGCGGCCGGTCCAGCAGAGTGCGGAAACGGACACCGGCCGGCTCGACCGGCAGATCGGCGGCAACGAGATACGGCATGATCTCCCCTCTTCAGCTCTTTTGCGGCTTGCGTCCCTGCCAGCCGACCATGAGGCCCGCGCCGACGACCACGGCCGTCCCGAGCCAGGTGTAGGCGTCCGGCACCTCTGCGAACATCAGATAGCCCACGATGACCGAGCCGATCATCTGCGTATAGTTGAACGGCGCCACGAAATTGGCCGAGGCATAGGTCATGGCCTTGGCCACGCAGTAATGACCCAGGGCACCGAACGCCCCCAGCGAAATGAGCAGCGCCCAGTCGGTCGCGTTCTGCGGCATCCTCCAGACGAAGGGCAGCCAGATCGACATGATGACCGCGCCCAGCAGCACGCTGTAGAAGATCGACGTGGCCGGCGCGTCGATGCCCGCAAGCCGCCGGATCAGGATCTGGTACATCGCGTAGCAGATGGCGCTGCACAGAAGCAGCAACGATTGCCATTGAAAAACGGCGCTACCCGGCCGGATCACGATCAGCACGCCGATGAAGCCGACGACCACCGCGGCCATGCGGAAGAAGGTGATTCGCTCGCCCAGCAGCGGCCAGGCGAGCAGCACGACGGCGAGCGGCGCCACGAAAGTGACGGAGATCGCTTCGGCCACCGGAATGGATTTCACCGCCGAAAAGAAGAAAAGCGTCGAGAGCAGCATCATCACGGAGCTGACGAACTGCGTGCCGATGCGGCGCGTGCGCAAGAGTCCGAGCCCCATGCGCGGCATGAACACGGCAGCGACCAGCACCAGATGCGAGACGATGCGGAACCAGACGATCTGCTGCGGCTCGTAGCTGGCCGCCAGCAGCTTCACCAGGCCGTTCATGATGGGAAACAGCGCGCAGGCCGTGCACATGAAGAGCACGCCCAGCAGCGGCCGCGAGGTTCGGCTGGGTGACTTGATCTCCCTCACCTCCGGCTTCAGCGCAGGAAGCGTTCGAGCGAGCCCAGCAGCAGCGTGCCGGCCGTCGCGATCACGATCAGCGAGGCGGCGATGGCGGTGAAGCGTCCAATCTCCTGCGAGCGGCCGTCGCCGATGATCAAGCGGTGCGCCACCATCGACGCCATGCCGATGGCAGCCAGGGTGATGGCCATGCCGAGCGCGATGGCGATGACGCCGACGACGCCTGCCCACAGCACGTCGAGCGCGATCGACAGGAGAATGATGATCAGCGCGCCCGCGCACGGTGCGATGCCGGCCGCCGTCAGCAGCAGCCAGCCGGCGATCGTGCGCTGCGGCGGCTCGTGACCGTGGTAACGGTGATGATCATGGCCATGATCCGTCGCATGGTCGTGCGCGTGGCCATGCTCATGATCGTGCCCATGATCGTGCCCATGATCACCATGCGGATGCTCGTGCAGGCGGCCCGTGATACCGGCCCAGAGTCGCCAGAATCCGACCAGCAGGATCAGCGTATAGGAGACGATCTCGACATTGCGGACCTCGCGCAGCGCACCCAGCAGGCCGACGGTCGAGGAGAGTTTCAGCGCCGCCGCCAGCAGGAGGGCCGCCAGCGTATGGGTGAAGGCAATCCAGCCGCCGGCGAAGATGCCCTCGATCCAGGCGCGCGGCTTCGTGCTGTCGAGGAAATAGGCAACCACGACGGCCTTGCCATGGCCCGGCCCCAGCGTGTGCACGACGCCGTAACCGAAGCAGACGCTGACCAGCGTCCACAGCGCCACCGACCCCGTACCCGATTGCACGTCGCGCAGCGACGTCGAGAGCACGTGCTGGATACGGCGCTGGTAGTCCGCCGAATAGCGCGCCAGTTCCGCGACGCTGTCGCTGAACACCAGCGCAGCCCCCAGCGCGGCCAGCAGGACCAGCCCCACCCACAGGAAGGGCGAGCGCAGCGCGGAAGTCCTCACGGGAGCTGGCATGTCACCACGTCGGCAAAGATGGGATAGCCGCGCACGAACTCGGCCTTGTGGCTTGGATGCTTGCCCAAGGTGCAGCCGGCCGCCACCGAGGCCTTGTCGACCTCGATGCGGATGAAATCCTCGGGATCGTAGGTGGCGATCGACACGAGCTTGGAAGGCTCGGGCAGCGCGAAGCGCATGACGTAGACGAGGTTGCGCGGCCCCTTCTTGCGAGGGCCCTGGGGCGAATCCGTGCGCTTGTTGGTCGGCATCGGCATGCCGGCATTATCGCCGGCGTTGCGGTCCCACTCGGGCGGGATGAAGCTCGCCGGATCGTCGATGCGGGCGGAGAATTGCGGCCCCTTGGGCGGCCGGAAGTCCTTTTTGCCGGTGTTGATCCAGCTCAGATATCCGTATTTCCCGAGCTCGGGCATCATCTCGTCGGAGAGAAGCTTGGTTTCGCGAGCAGAGAACTTGCCGTTCTTGTCCTCGTCGATCAGCGGGATCTCGACCTCGCTGGAGAAGGGATCGAACCGCCATTCGATTTCGACGTGCGTGTACTTACCGTCCTTGGCGAACATGCGCACGACCTGCTGGACGACGATGTGCGGATGGGCGAACGCCGCTGCCGGCGCGAGCAGCGCCAGGGCCACCAGGATCGGGCCGAGCAGCCGCCTCATGTGCCGTCCTGCTGTGGAACGGCGCGCGGCTTGCCCTCTTCGTCGATCGCCACGAACACGAACGTGCCGTGGGTGACGCGCAGGTCGGTTTCCTCGTGGCGGCGCTGCACCACGGTTTCGAGCCCGATCGTGATCGACGTACGGCCGACCTTCACGACATCCCCATAGATCGACACCATGTCTCCCACCTTGATCGGCTGGACGAAGGTCATAGCCGTGATCGCCACCGTGGCCACCCGCCCCTTCGCCACCCGGGCCGCAAGCGAGCCGCCCGCGATATCCATCTGGCTCAGCACCCAGCCGCCGAAAATGTCGCCATTCCCGTTCATGTCGGCTGGCTGGGGTACGGTCCTTACGATCGGATCGCGGCGACTTTCGGACATCAATTCCTCACCGGATATGGTTGCTTTCGGGCGTTTTTGCTACCATACCCATGCCCTACCGGCCACCCAGCGATCCCCTCGCGCGGCCGTGGAAAGACAAGAAGCAGGCATGGCACGAAACGGCGATCTATTCGATCGGTCTGGCGGCGGCAAGCGTGCCGCCGGTCCGAAGGACAATTCCTATACGGCCCGTGACATCGAGGTGCTCGAAGGGCTCGAACCCGTCCGCAAGCGCCCCGGTATGTACATCGGCGGCACCGATGAACGGGCCATGCATCATCTCGTGGCCGAGGTTCTGGACAATTCCATGGACGAGGCCGTCGCCGGCCACGCCGATACGATCTGGCTCGAAATGCTGCCGGGCAACCGCATCCTGGTGCGCGACAATGGCCGCGGCATCCCGGTCGATCCGCATCCGAAGTTCAAGAACAAGTCGGCGCTCGAGGTCATTCTCACGACCCTGCATTCGGGCGGCAAGTTCAACGGCAAGGTCTATGCGACGTCGGGCGGCCTGCATGGCGTCGGCGTCTCCGTCGTGAACGCGCTGTCGGACGATCTCCTCGTCGAGGTCGCGCGCGATCGCCAGGCGTGGGCGCAGAGCTTCTCGCGCGGCCTGCCCGTGTCGAAACTCAAGCCGATGGGCCCCGCCCCCAACCGGCGCGGCACGACCGTCACCTTCCATCCCGACCCGGAGATTTTCGGCAAGCAGGTCTTCGTGCCGGAGCGGCTCTACCGCATGGTTCGCTCGAAGGCCTATCTCTTCCGCGGCGTCGAGATCCGCTGGAAGTGCGACAAGTCGCTCCTGCCGAAGAGCGGCGAGATTCCCGAGGAGGAGTCGTTCCACTTCCCCGGCGGCCTCAAGGATTACGTCACCTCCGAGATCGGCCAGCGCGCCACCGTCGTGCCGCAGCCCTTCGCCGGCGAGGCCAAGAGCGACGGCAACGGCGGCAAGGTCGAGTGGGCCGTCTGGTGGCCGAACGACGAAGAAGGCTTCGTGCGTTCCTACTGCAACACCGTGCCGACCGCCGAGGGCGGCACGCACGAATCGGGCTTCCGCAGCGCGCTGGTGCGCGGCCTCAAGCGCTATGCCGAGCTGACCGGCAACCGCAAGGGAGCGGCCATCACCGCCGACGACGTGATCGAAGGCACCGCCGCCCTCGTCTCCGTCTTCATCGAGCAGCCGCAATTCCAGGGCCAGACGAAGGAAAAGCTGGTCAGCGTCGAGGCGACGAAGCTCGTCGAGACAATCGTCGGCGACAATTTCGAGCATTGGCTGATCGGCGACAAGGAAGCGGGCAACGTCCTGCTCGAACATGTCGTCGCCAAGGCCGAGGAACGGCTGCGCCGCAAGCAGGACCGCGAACAGCAACGCAAGACCGCGACGCGCAAGCTCCGCCTGCCGGGCAAGCTCGCCGACTGTTCGAGTTCCGCCTCGCTCGGCACCGAGATTTTCCTGGTCGAGGGCGATTCGGCCGGCGGGTCGGCCAAGGCCGCCCGCAACCGCGAGACCCAGGCGATCCTGCCGCTGCGCGGCAAGATCCTGAACGTGGCGAGCGCCACCTCCGAGAAGATGCGCGAGAACCAGGAGATCCAGGACCTGATCCAGGCTCTGGGCTGCGGCGCCGGCGCCCACTACAACGACGAGCGGCTGCGCTACGAGCGGGTCATCATCATGACCGACGCCGACGTGGACGGCGCACACATCGCCTCGCTGCTGATGACGTTCTTCTATCGCGAGATGCCGAAGCTGATCGAAAACGGCCATCTTTTCCTGGCGCAGCCTCCGCTGTTCCGTCTCAGCAAGGGCGGCCGCACCGAATATGCCCAGGACGACGCCCAGAAGGACGAGCTGGTCCGGACCGTGTTCAACGGCAAGGCCGACATCACCCGCTTCAAGGGTCTGGGCGAGATGCAGTCGGTGCACCTGCGCGAGACGACCATGGACCCGACCAAGCGCGTGCTGCTCAAGGTCGACGTGCCGTTGATCAACGGAACCGAGCCGGACGCCCGGATCGAGGACATGCGCACCCGCACCCTCGTCGAGGACCTGATGGGCCGCAAGCCGGAGAAGCGCTACGCCTTCATCCAGGAAAACGCCAAGTTCGCGCGCGACCTCGACGTCTAGGCTTACGGCGGCGTCCTGTGCGCCGCGCGCGGAAACGTGACAGCCGGTATCGGTGCCCCCGGCGTATGATGGGTACATAGTTCGCAGGAGGAGGTTGCCCCATGCGTTTCAGGACCAAGATAGCCGCCGCGCTGCTGGCGGTCGCTGCCCTTCCCGCCGCCGTCTACGCGGCGACCATCGGCGGCACCTATTACGCGGTGCAGTACGACTACCGCGAATTCTTCGCCGCCACTGACCGCAAGAACTTCCAGGTCGTGATCCACGGCAATCCATTCCCGGGAACTGATCCGGCCATCGTGGCGCGCGACCTGCTGCCGATGATGCAGGCTGCCAGCCCCGGGCCCCGCCTCACCTTCACCTACGAGACGCCGGCCGAGAAGCCGCGGCCCGACTACCGCCTCATGCTGGTCTTCGACCCGGCGAACGATCTCAACAGCGACTCGGTCTGCAAGGACACGGTGCGCTTCAAACCCGGCAAGCCCGGGGTCTTCAACGTCTATGCCATCTACTGCCGCAACGACATGACGATGTCCGAGACGACCGCCTGGACTCCCGCCTCCGGCCCGAACGACCCGCGCATCGCCCAACTCTTCCGCGAGCTGTTCATGGTCGTATTCTCCGACTCCCCGTCTCTCCGGCCCAACCAGGGCGGCGGCATGGGCCGCGACTAGCGGTCCCGGGCGCCCAAGCGCTCCACAGGGAACCTCTGCTACCCAGACAGACATGGCCGTCTGGTATCCGCTTCTCGACCTCGCCCTCTCCCGCCTCGACGCCGAGGCCGCGCATGGCCTCGCCATCCGCGCTCTGAAGAGCGGGTGGCTGCCGGGCGACCGGCGTTCCGATCCACCCGCTCTGGCAACGAAGATCTGGGGCCGCTCGCTGCCCAACCCGATCGGCCTGGCCGCCGGTTTCGACAAGAATGCCGAGGTGGCCGATGCCATGCTGGCCCAGGGTTTCGGGCTGGTGGAGATCGGCAGCGTCACGCCGCGGCCGCAGGAGGGCAATCCGCGTCCCCGCCTGTTCCGGCTGCCGCAGGATCGCGGGGTCATCAACCGCATGGGCTTTCCCGGCCAGGGCCTCGACGCCGCCCGCGCCCGCCTCGCCGTACGCCCGCGCCGTGGCTTCGTCGGTGTCAATATCGGCGCCAACAAGGACAGCACCGACCGCGCCGCCGATTATGTCACCGGCTGCGTCGCGCTGGCGCCCTATGCCGATTATCTCGTGTGCAACGTCTCCTCGCCCAACACGCCGGGCCTGCGCAACCTCCAGGGCCGCAGCGAGCTGGCCGGCCTGCTGAAGCGGGTTCAGGACGCAATTGCCGCCAGGCCGGTGCCGCTGGTGGTCAAGATCGCGCCGGATGCGACCGACGACGATCTCGACGACATCGTCTTCGTCTGCCGCGACCTCAATCTGGATGGCATCATCATCGGCAACACCACCCTCTCCCGCCCCGCCTCGCTGCGGTCCGGGCGGCGCGGCGAGACCGGAGGCCTGTCGGGTGCCCCCCTCACGTCGCTCTCGACCGAGGTGCTGCGCAAGGCGGCGCAGCGCGCGGAGCGCCAATTCCCGCTGATCGGCTGTGGCGGCGTCGGCTCGGGCGCCGACGCCTATGCCAAGATCCGCGCGGGTGCGACGCTGGTGCAGCTCTACTCGGCCATGGTCTACGAGGGCCCGCCGCTGATCCGGCGCATCAAGGACGAACTCGCCGCGCTCCTCGCGCGCGATGGCTTCGCGGCGGTTGCCGACGCGGTGGGAGCCGATCTCAGCACCTAACCGCCAGCCACGCCCTTGCATCGCGGAAATCTAAGCCGCAGACGCCGGGCGGATGAGACCATACACTCACGGCAGGGAGATAAACGCCGTGCCGCTCTGGATACCGATCACCGTCGCTGCGGCCTTGTGCCAGAACATCCGCACGACGATGCAGCAGAAGATTCGCGGCATCCTGAGCGTCGATGGCGCCAACTTCGTGCGTTACCTCTACGGCGCCCCGCTGGCGCTGGGCATGCTGGCCTTCCTGGTCTTCGTGACCGGCCGGCAGGTGCCGTCGATCTCGCTGCATTTCCTGGCACTGGTGACCATCGCGGGCGTGGCCCAGATCGTGGCCACCTCGTTGATGATCCACGCCTTCTCCTTGCGCAACTTCGCGGTCGGCACGGTCTATTCCAAGACCGAGACGGTATTCGTCGCCCTGTTCGCGACCTTCATTGCCGGCGAACCCTTGGGGCTCGGCGCCTGGGCCGGCATCCTGGTCTGCCTGGGCGGCGTCGCCATCCTGAGCGTGCGGGGAAAATTCTCCGATGTGCGCGGCGTGCTGGCCGACCTCACGCACAAGGGCGCGCTTTACGGCATCCTGTCCGGCGCTATCTTCGCCATCGCCGCCGGCACAATCCGCGAGGCCTCGAAGCTCCTGCCCGAGGGCGACTTCATGGTGCGCGGCATCACCGTGCTCGCCTGCATGAACACCATCCAGGTCGTGCTGATGGCGGTCTACCTCGCGCGGCGCGACCGGCCGCAGCTTGCCAAGGTCTGGTTCAACTGGCGCTCCTCGATGTGGGTCGGACTCTTCAGCGTGCTGGGTTCGGCCGGCTGGGCGCTCGCCATGACGCTCGAGAATGCCGCGCTCGTCCGCGCGGTCGGCCAGATCGAGCTGGTCTTCACCTTCATCTCCTCCCGCCTTATCCTCAAGGAGCGGCCATCCCTCGGCGAGTGGATCGGCAGCATCCTGGTGGTCGGCGGGGTCGTTCTCATCCTCGCAACCCGGTGATCCCATGACCGACATGACGAGGCCGCTCGACGGCCTGCGCATCCTGGACTTCTCCACCACCATCGCCGGCCCGCACTGCAGCCGTTTACTCGCCGACATGGGCGCCGACGTCGTGAAGATCGAATCGCCCGAAGGCGACCTGATGCGCTCGCGCCCGGTGCAGCGCGACGGCTTCAGCACGATGTTCGGGCAGCTCAATGCCGGCAAGAAATCCATCGTGCTCGATCTCAAGAAGCCCGACTCCATCGCAGCGGTGAAAAAGCTGATCGCCACGGTCGACATCCTCGTCGAGAACTACCGGCCGGGCGTCATGAAGCGGCTGGGCCTCGATTACCCCGAACTGGCGAAGATCAACCCGCGACTGATCTACTGCGCGATCTCAGGATACGGCCAGACCGGCCCCGGCGCCGGCCGACCCGCCTACGCGCCGGTCATCCATGCCTCGACCGGCTACGACATGGCGCATCTCTTCTACCAGCAAGGGCGCCAGCGGCCGGACAATTGCGGCATCTTCGTCGCCGACTACGCGAGCGGCGCCTACGCGATGGGCGCCATCCTCGCGGCGGTGCACCAGCGCCACGCCACCGGCAAGGGCCAGATGGTCGACGTGTCGATGTTCGAGACGCTGGTCGGCATGCTGCTGGGCGAGGTCAATCGCGCGCAATTCGACTTCGAGATGCCATCGCGACCGATGTACGGCCCGATTGAGGCCAGCGACGGCTACGTGATGCTGGCGACGGCGAGCGAGAAGACCTTCCAGGACATGGCGACGGCGGCCGGCCGGCGCGACTGGCTGACCGACCCGCGCTTCGAGAAATACAAGGAGCGGCGCATGAACTGGGGCCTGCTGGTCGACGAGCTCGAAGAGTGGTCGAAGCAGATGAGCGTGGCGGAAGTCGTCGCCGCGCTGGAGAAGCAGGGCGTGCCCTGCTCGCCCTACGTCACGGTCACCGAAGCGCTGAAGGATCCGCAGGTCGAGCATCGCGGCTCGCTGTGCACCATCGAGGACGGCGGCGGCACCTATCAGTCGCCCGCGCCTCCATTCCGCTTTTCCGGCTCGCCGCTGCAGAGCGGCCCCAAGGTCGCCGCCCTCGGCGAAGACACCAGGACCGTGCTGGCGCAGGCAGGCCTGACGCAATCCGAAATCGAGGCCCTCGTAAAATGATCGACCCGCGTACCCCCATCCTCGTCGGTGCCGGCCAGATCACCGACACAGTCGGCAAGCCCTCGAGCGAACGTTCGCGCGTGGCCTTCTGCGCCGAGGCCGCCACTCTCGCGCTCGAAGACACGCAGGCGACGATCGGCGGACATGCGCTCGGCCATCTGGTCGATGCCATCGCCGTCATGGAGTTCTTCAGCGACATCAGCCCGCGCTTCGCTTCGCCCTACGGACGGTCGAGCAATCCGCCGCAGAGCGTCGCCAACCGGCTGCACGCCGATCCGCGGCAGCTCCTCTACACCCACTCCGGCGGCAACATGCCCCAGTATCTGGTGAACAGGTTCGCCGAGCAGATCGCCAAGGGCGAGACCGAGCTGGCGCTGATCTGCGGCGCCGAGTTGCTGCGCAGCACGCAGAACGCGCGCCGCGCCAACCTGAAGATCGACTGGAACGAGGATCCGGGCGGCGGCGAGCCAACGCGAATCGGCGATCCCCGCTTCGGCTTCAGCGAGGAAGAGGCGCGCCACGATCTGCGCGCCGCCATCCATTTCTATCCGCTGCTCGAGAACGCCATCCGCGGCGGACTGAAGCGCGACGTCGACAGCCACATGAAGGCGATGGGCCGGCTGTTCGAGCGCCTCGCCGCCGTCGCCAGGGACAATCCGCTGGCCACGCGCCGCGAGGGCTACAGCGCCGAGGCGCTGTCGACCATCTCGCCGGACAATCGCTGGATCTGCTTCCCCTACCCGCGCCTGATGAACGCCAACGCCATCATCGACCAGGCCGCCGCCGTGCTCGTCACCTCGGTGGGCAAGGCCCGGGAATGGGGCATTCCGCAGGACCGCTGGGTGTTCCTGCACGGCTGCGCCGACGGCACCGACACGTGGGTCGTGTCCGAGCGTGAGAAGCTCGACGCCTCCCCCGCGATCCGCGGCTGCGCCCGCATCGCGCTCGACATGGCCGGCAAGAAGGTCGCCGACATCGACGCCTTCGACCTCTACAGCTGCTTCCCCTCGGCGGTCGAAGTCGCGATGACCGAGATCGGCATCGCCGAGGACGATCCGCGCCCCATCAGCGTGACCGGCGGCCTGCCGTTCTTCGGCGGTCCGGGCAACAACTACGTCACCCATTCGATCGCCGAGATGATGAATGTGGTGCGGACCAAGCCGGGTTCCTTCGGCATGGTGACGGCCAACGGCAATTACCTCACCAAGCACTCGGCCGGCCTCTATTCGACCGAGCCGACCAAGGGTGCATGGACGCGCGAGGACCCGAAGAAGTTCCAGGCCGAACTCGACGCGCGCCCCAGGCGCAAGGTCGAGACCAGGCCCACGGGGACCGGCACGATCGAGACCTACTGCGTCACCTACGGCAAGGATGCACCCGAGCGCGGCTATATCCTGGGCCGCCTCGACAGCTCCGGCGACCGCTTCGTCGCCATGACTCCGGACGATCCGGCCCTGGTTGCCGACATGCTGACGCGCGAGCAACTCGGGCGTAGGGTTTCCGTTTCCGAATCGGGCGGCCGCAACGTCTTCCGCCCGGTCTGAGGCGAGGAAGCGATGCCGAACGTCTTGAGCCCGGCGCAGACTGCCGAATTCAACGAGAAGGGCTTCACCTATGCGCGCGGCCTGTTCGCGCCCGACGAGGTGAAGCTGCTGACCCGTGCCATGGAGGAAGACCCCGCCGTGCGCGACAGCATCCTCGACCGTCGCGACGGCGAGGGGCGCTCGACGCGCATCGCGCTCTGGAACCGCGCCGGTGACAGCGTCTACGGGCTCGCGGCGCGCGTGCGGCGCATGGTCGACACTTCCGCGGCGCTGCTGGGAGGGCCGGTCTATCACTATCAGTCGAAGCTGACGGCCAAGGAGCCCGAGGTCGGGGGCGCCTGGGAATGGCACCAGGATTACGGCTACTGGTATCATAATGGCTGCCTGCGCCCCGACATGCTGTCGGTCATGATCGGTCTGGACCGCGCCAATCGCGAGAATGGCTGCCTGCAGATCGCGACGGGCTCGCACCGGCTCGGCCGCATCGATCACACGCCGCTGTCGCCGACCCAGAACGAGGTCGATCCCAGGCGCATGCCGCATATCCTGGAGAAATGCCCGATCGAGTATTGCGAACTGGAAGCCGGCGACGCGCTGGTCTTCCACTGCAACGCGATCCACCGCTCGGATGCGAACCGCTCGCCCAACCGGCGCTGGACACTGCTGATCTGCTACAATCGCGTCGACAACGACACCTACACCAAGGTCGACGACCGCTACTATGTGCCGCTCGAGCCGGTAGACGACGAGGCCATCCGCCGTGCCGGACTGCGCTTCGCCCGCGGCGACGGGCAGGAGCATTTCGCCAGCAAGCCCTACGTGCCGGACCTAAAGAAGGCGTCCTAGCAAACATGACCGACTCCGACAGTCCATCCACAGCATCGCTGAAGGCGATGCTCCTCCGGCAGCGCGAGGCCCAGCTCAAGGACGGCGCGCCGCCAGCCGATCTTCGAGTCGACCGGCTGAACCGCTGCATCGGCCTGCTGGTGGATCGGCGGCGCGACATCGAGGCGGCCCTGACCGCCGACTTCGGCGCCCGTTCTCCCACGGTGACGGCTTTCGCCGATGTGGCGAGTTCGATCGGTCCGCTGAAGCATGCGCGCGATCATGTCCGGCGCTGGATGCGCACCGAGCGCCGAAGCACGACGCCGCGCATCCTGGGGTTCCTCGGCGCCAAGGCCGAGATCCGCTACCAGCCCAAAGGCGTGGTCGGCGTGATCAGCCCGTGGAATTTCCCGGTCAACCTCACCTTCGCGCCGCTGGCCGGCGTTTTGGCCGCCGGCAATCGGGCGATGATCAAACCGTCGGAGACGACCCCGGCGACGTCCGAGCTGCTGAAGCAGATGTTCGCCAGCGCCTTCGACGAGAGCGAAATCGCCGTGATCACCGGCGGCCCGGACGTCGGCCAGGCGTTTTCCGCCCTGCCCTTCGACCATCTGATCTTCACCGGCGCGACCGCGATCGGCCGGCACGTGATGCGCGCCGCCTCCGAGAACCTCGTTCCGGTGACGCTCGAACTGGGCGGCAAGAGCCCCGTCGTAGTCGGCCGCTCGGCCGACATGGCTGTTGCCGCGGCGCGGATCATGAACGGCAAGACGCTCAACGCCGGCCAGATCTGCCTGGCGCCGGACTATGTACTCGCGCCGGCCGACCGCGTCGGCGAGTTCGTCGCCGAGGCCAAGGCCTCCGTCGGCCGCATGTTCCCGAGTATCCGCGAGAGCCCGGACTACACCGCAGTCGTCTCGGACCGGCACTATGCGCGCCTGATGGACTATCTCGACGATGCGCGCGGCAAGGGCGCAGAGATCGTCGAGATCAATCCGGGGGGTGAGGACCTGCGCCAGCAGCCGCATCGCCGCATCGCACCGACGTTGATCCTCAATCCGACCGACGACATGAAGGTCATGCAGGAGGAGATCTTCGGGCCGCTATTGCCGGTCAAGGCCTATGGCGACCTGCAGCAGGCCATCGACTACATCAACACCCACGACCGGCCGCTCGGCCTCTACTACTTTGGCAGCGACTCGGCGGAACGCGACAAGGTGCTGGACGGAACCACGTCCGGCGGCGTCACCGTCAACGACGTCGTGATGCATGTCGCCCAGGAGGAGCTGCCGTTCGGCGGTATCGGCCCGGCCGGCATGGGCGCCTATCACGGCTACGACGGCTTCCGCGAATTCAGCCATCGCAAGTCGGTCTATCACCAGATCAAATGGGACCTCGCCCCGCTCCGCATGCTGCGGCCGCCCTACGGCGCGGGACTGGCGAAGTATCTGGCGATGCAGATCAAGCGCTGAAAGCGAATGGTCCCTCGCTGCGCTCGGCATGACAACGGTGTTGTCATAGCGGCTTCGAGCAAGCGTGCGGACTCACCTACAACAACACTGTCATCCCGCGCGCAAGCGAGGGACCTTTCCGTTCAAGCCGCCTTGATGTTCGAGCGTTGGATGCGGTCGAGATTGGCGCCCTCAACACGCACCAGCTTGGTCAAACCGTCGCGCTTCGGCGAGTGGACGACGCCGACATCGTAGAAGTGACTGTCGCCCGGCTTCAAGACGTAGGTGTTGGCGGGCTCGACCAGGCTAGGCTCACCGCCCTCGCCTTTCTTGACGATCCGCCAGTCGGTCATTTCCGTGTCGCCGGCGGCCAGGCCGTAGATCGCCCAACTGGACCCGTGATCATGCGGCGCGCCGTGCGCGGCAGTCTCGTACACATGCCCGCAGATGCAGAAGCCCAGCTCCGGATCCTCGTACAGTACCTTTCGCGGGCGGCACTGCTCGGCGGTCAGGTGCCTTGCGACGAATTCATCGTCGAGCAGCACCTTCGACACGAGCTTGCACACGGCCTGCTTGCCCGCGATCCCGGAATCGGCCTTGAGAGCCTTGCCGATGTCGGCGCTCAATTGCTCGAGGGTATAGGTCATTCGTTGCCTCCATCTGGACATTCATGTTCGCACGGTGACGCACTGGAGATCACCCCCTTCGCCCCCGCCGGCATTCGCTCTGCGAGCCGCGCTGCCTCGACCAACACACCGTCGATGAGATAGCGCCGGACCGCAACGAGGTCGGAAATCGTGCCGGCGACCTCTCCTGCAGGTGATTTGAGGGACCTTTCCCGATCGAGCTAAACGCCCAACCTCTCCAGAGCCGCGCTGAGCCGCGCGCCGGTCTGTTCGGCCTGGCTGCGGCGCTCGCGCTGCTCCTCGACGACCTCTTCCGGCGCGCGTGTGACGAAGGCGGCGTTGGCGAGCTTGGCGTCGATCTTGCCGACCTCGTCGGCGAGCTTCTTGATCTCTTTCTGCAGCCGCGCGCCCTCGGCCTTGAGGTCGATCACCTCGCCCACCGGCAAGGCATAGGTCGCCTCGCCGACGACGATCTGCAGCGATGCCTTGGGCGCCGACGAAGCCGCCTCGACGCCTTCGATACGGGCCAGCCGCTCGATGGCCGCACGATGCGTCGCCAGCCGCGCCGCCGTGGTGGCGTTGCCGCCGATCACCAGCAGCGCGAGCTTGGCGCCGGCCGGAACGTTCAGTTCGGCGCGGGCCGAGCGGATGTCGGAGATCAGCTTCACCAGCCAGCCCATCTCGGCATCGGCCGCCGCATCGACGGAACCCGGCGCGGGCCAGGGCTGGCCGATCAGCGGTCCGTGCTCGGCGCGGTGGCCGAGCTTGTCCCACAGCTCCTCGGTGATGAACGGCATCACCGGGTGCATCAGCTTAACGGTTTCGCGCAACACGTACCCGGTGACGGCGCGCGTCTCGTCCTTCTCGGGGCCATCCGCTCCCTGCAGGATCGGCTTGGTCAGCTCGACGTACCAGTCGCAGACCACGCCCCAGACGAATTCGTAGAGCGTGTTGGCCGCCTCGTTCAGCCGAAAGTCGGTCAGCGCCTTGTCGATCGCGAGATTCGCGCGGGCAAGCTCGCCCAGCATCCACCGGTTGACGGTGAGCGTGGCCGATGCCGGATCGAAACCCTGGGGCAGCGCCGCGCCGTTCATCTCGGCAAAACGGGTCGCGTTCCACAGCTTGGTCGCGAAGTTGCGCGCACCCTCGACGCGGGCCGGCGCCAGCCGCAGCCGGCCAGCCTGCGAGGCCGCCAGCGAGGTCATGGTGAAGCGCAGGGCGTCGGCGCCGTATTTGTCGATCAGCTCCAGGGGATCGATCACGTTCCCCTTGGACTTGGACATCTTCTGGCCCTTCTCGTCGCGCACCAAGGCATGGATATACACGGTGCGAAACGGCACCTCGCCCTTGAAGTGCAAGCCCGCCATCATCATGCGCGCGACCCAAAAGAAAATAATATCGAAGCCGGTGACCAAGACATCGGTCGGGTAATAGCGTTTCAGCTCTTGCGTTTGTTCGGGCCAACCGAGTGTCGAGAACGGCCATAGTTGTGAGGAAAACCACGTGTCCAACACATCCGGATCGCGGGTCAGCTCGGTTTTTTTGCCGTAATGCTGTTCGGCGGCCTGCAAGGCTTCTTGCTCGGTGCACGCGACGAAGAATGCACCGTCGGGGCCATACCAGGCCGGGATCTGATGGCCCCACCACAACTGGCGCGAAATACACCACGGCAGAATATTACGCATCCATTCGTAATAGG
>JABMNB010000215.1 GCA_013205335.1 Rhodospirillales bacterium | reverse complement strand
TACTGATTGTAGCCTATATTATTGACTTGTTAGTAAGGCGCAAGTATACGGCACAAGCAAAAGAAGAAATGCTTCCTTGGGAGCGCTGCGTGTCGGACAGGAAATCGCGCCCTTGGCGCCTCGGGCTCGATCTCGGCACCAATTCTCTGGGCTGGTGCGCCTTCGATCTCGCGAAGGGCGAGGACGGCCGCCAGCATCCTGTCGGCATCCGGCGCATGGGCGTCCGCATCTACACCGACGGTCGCGATCCGCAGTCCGGTGCGTCGCTGGCGCAGGAGCGGCGCGGGCCGCGCGGAGCACGTCGCCGGCGCGACCGCTATCTCGATCGCCGCGCCGATCTCCTGAAGGCGCTTATCCGGCATGGGCTGATGCCGGCCGACCCGGCGGCCCGCAAGCAGCTGGAGGAACTCGATCCTTGGCCGTTGCGCGGCGAAGGCCTCGACCGGGCTCTCACTCTGCATGAACTGGGCCGGGCGATCTTCCACCTCAACCAGCGCCGCGGCTTCAAGAGCAACCGCAAGGCCGACCGCGGCCGCGACGACAAGGAGGCCAAGGACGCGCAGGACATGAAGGCCGCGGCCAAGAAGCTGGATGCCGTCATCGGTCCAGACCACAAGGATGCGCGCACCCTCGGCGAATATCTCTACAAGAAGCACCGCGCGACGTTCGACGGGACGGCGTGGCAACCAATAACGCCGGCCAAGGCTGAAACCGTGCGATCCCGTCCGACGACGGTGAAGGGCCGCAACGCCTACGAATTCTATCCGCTGCGCTCGATGATCGCGGCCGAGTTCGATGCGCTGTGGACGGCGCAGGCGGCGCACCATCAAGAATTGACCGACGCTGCACGCGACGAAATTCGCGACATCGTATTCCATCAGCGTCCGCTGCGGCCGGTCGATCCCGGCCCCTGCACGCTCGACCCCGAAGAAAATCTCGACAAGCGTGATCGCCGGGCACCGTTGGCGCTGCCGATCCAGCAGGATTTTCGCATCCTGCAAGAACTCGCGAACCTCGAGCTGTTCCACAAGACCAATCCGGGCATCCGCCGGCGCCTCACACTGGCGGAACGCGACGCGCTCTACGCTGCCTTGAGACGCAGCGAGAAAGTCACTTTCAAGCGCATCCGCATCTTGCTCAAGGTCGAGGCCATCTGGAGCTTCAATCTGGAGAACGACCGTCGCGATCACCTCAAGGGCGATATCGTCGCCGTTCGGCTCGGCCGGCACGACGCGTTCGGGAAGCGCTGGCTCGATGGACTGACAGATGTCGAGCGGCAGAATATCGTGCTCAAGCTGCTCGAAGAGGAAAACCCCGACGAAGCTATCCGTATCGGTGTCGAGGTCTGGGGCCTGACACCTGGTGAAGCCGAGAAGGTCGCCGATACCGGCCTTCCTGTCGGCTACGGCAGCCTCGGTCTCAAGGCGCTCGATCGCATCGTTCCCATTCTGCGGGAGCGAGCGGGCTCCAGCGGCGGGCCCATCCGCTACGATGAGGCCGTGCAGGCGGCAGGCTACCACCACCATTCTGACTTCCGCGACGGCGAGTTGCTCGACGCGTTGCCGTACTATGGCGAGGCGCTGCAACGTTACACCGCGCCGGTCCGCAGCGACTCGGCGCCGGAATTGGAGCGCGAGTTCGGCCGCCTCGCCAATCCAACTGTCCATATCGGGCTGAACCAGCTCCGCAAACTCGTGAATGCCCTGACCGAGAAGTACGGCCCACCGGAAGAGATCGTCGTCGAACTTGCCCGCGACCTGAAGCGGACGCAGGAGCAGCGTGACGAAATCCAGAAGATGCAGTCGGAGAACCAGAAGAAGAACGACGGCCGGCGCGAAATCATCGATAGCCTTCAGAGGAACGAGCCCGGCTGGAAGCCACCGCGCGACGCGATGCTGCGGCTGCGGCTGTGGGAAGAACTCGATCCGGGGAACGTCGTGAACCGGCGTTGCGTCTACAGCGGCAAGGCGATTTCTCGGCGCATGCTGTTCTCAGATGAAGTCGAGATCGAGCACATCCTGCCCTTCACCCAGTCGCTCGATGACAGCCCGTCAAACCTGACCGTGTCCTTGCGAAGCGCCAACCGTATCAAGGGCAACCTCATTCCGCACGCGGCCTTCGGCCATGGTCCCTCTGGCTACGATTGGGATGAGATCATGCTGCGCGTCGCTGCACTGCCACGCGGCAAGCAATGGCGCTTCCGGGCAGACGCGATCGACCTGATCAAGGATAAGATGGCACGTGAGACGGCCCGCCTCGAAGGAGCGTTACCCGCGGACGCGCTCGACGACATAGAGAAGACCGGTGGTTTCCTCGCCCGCCAGCTCGTCGACACCGCCTATCTGGCCCGCGTCACTCGGCAGTATCTGTGGAAAATCTGCGATCCGAACAAGACCTGGGTCATCCCTGGACAGATGACCGCATTGTTGCGACGCAAATGGGGTTTGAACTCACTTTTCCCCGGCGAGCACAACAGAAAGTATCGTGGCGATCACCGCCATCATGCCATTGATGCTTATGTCATCGGATTGACGGACCGTTCGATGCTTCAGGGCATTCAGGCCGCCGCCGCTGGGATGACCCGTGAACGCCTTGTCAATGACATGCCCGACCCCTGGGACGGCTACCGGGATCAGTTGAAAGCGGCCCTCGACCGTATCGTGGTTTCGCAC
Source organism: Rhodospirillales bacterium (assembly GCA_013205335.1). Lineage (GTDB taxonomy): Bacteria > Pseudomonadota > Alphaproteobacteria > Reyranellales > Reyranellaceae > Reyranella. The sequence continues at coordinate 1,725 of JABMNB010000215.1, read as the reverse complement.
CGGCCTGACCACGGCATCGATCCCAAGGCGGATGCCGGAACACGCCGGTCGACCAGCGGCAAGCTCCACGAAGAAACGGCCTACGGCATCGTCAAGGAGCCCGAAAGGGAAGGCGGCAACGTCGTCGCCCGCAAGCCCCTCGAAAGCCTGTCGGAGAACGAGATCGACCGTATTCGCGATGTTGAGCTGCGCGAGAAGTTGCGCGCGCATCTCGCGCCTTACCTGCCTGACGGGCAGTCGATGGACAATGCCAAGGCCAGACTGGCTGCGGCGCGCAAGGCGAAGGACTCCAGGGCCGTTGAGCGGGCGCAAGCGGAAATCGGCCGCCTGAAAGTCGAGAACAAGACCCGCAAGAAGGCCGGGGCGAAGGACTTCAAGGCTGCACTCGCGGAGTTCGGCCGAGCCAACGGAATTCGACGGGTCCGGCTGGTCAAACCCGAAGCCGCCCTCGTCGTGGTTCGCGACCGCTTCGGCGTACCCTACAAAGCCTACAGCGCCGGCGACAATCTGCGTGTCGAGATATTCGAGCGGGCCGACGGATCGTGGGGCCGCGAGATCGTCACAGCCTTCGACGCCAATCGCGTCGACTTTCGTGCCAGATGGCGGGCCGTGACGCCAGAACCATGCCTGAAGTGGCTTGTACACAAGAACGACCTCGTCAGGCTCGATGTCGAGGGCGAGGAGCGTGTCATGCGGGTCGTCTCGATCTGGGACAAATACCTGCAGCTCGCCGGCCACACCGAAACCGCCCTCGCGGAGCGCTATCGCGACGGCGAATTCAAATGGACCTTCGGCAACTACGACAGGCTGAAGGAACTGAAGTTCCGAAGGGTCACAGTCAGCCCGTTCGGCGAGTTGAGGGATCCCGCCAAGACGCCGTGAGGGTACATGCCCAGTCGCATCGTCGAGATTGCCGACGACAGCCGCCATCTGGCGGTGGATCGCGGCTTCATGACCGTTTCCACCGATGGCGCGGAGATCGGCCGCGTGCCGCTCGACGATATCGGCGCGCTGATCGTTAACGCACATGGCTGCACCTATTCCAACAACCTCGTCGTTCGTCTCGCCGAGCGCGGCGCTGCAATCCTGGTGTGCGGCAACAACCACAATCCGGTGGCTTGGGTCTGGCCGGTGGTGATGCATCATGAGCAGCGCAGCCGGATCGAGTCGCAGATCGAGGCGACCCGGCCACTTGCCAAGCGCCTGTGGCAATCCGTGGTGCAGTCCAAGATCCGGCAACAGGGTGCGGCCCTCGCCGCGCTCGGCCGCGATGGCGCCGAAGGCTTCGACCTGATGGCGAGGCGCGTTGGATCGGGCGATCCCGACAACATGGAAGCTCAGGCGGCAAGACGCTACTGGCCGCTGCTGTTCGGCGAGGATTTCAGACGCAACCGCGATGAACCCGGCATCAATGCCATGTTGAATTACGGTTACGCCGTGCTGCGCGCCACGACGGCGCGCGCGGTCTGCGGCGCCGGCCTGCATCCGGCGATCGGGCTCAATCACAAGAGCGAAGACATGGCGCTGATCGACGACCTGATGGAGCCTTTCCGGCCGATGATTGATCTCATGGTCGCCCGTGCCCTCGATGCCGGCCACACGGGTGTCACCAGAGAAACCAAACGCTATCTGGCAGGCGTGGCCTCGGTAGACATGCAGACCGACCGCGGGCGCACGCCCGTCTTCACCTGCGCCGAGCGGCTAGCACAATCGCTCGCTCAATCC
>JABMNB010000214.1 GCA_013205335.1 Rhodospirillales bacterium | reverse complement strand
GGCCTCAGCCGCGATTTCGGCCTGCTGACCGGCTGCGCCACGGGCGTATGCGGGGCTGCGGCGGCGATTGCCGCGTCCGCCGTCCTGCCCAAGCACGAGAATTCCGACCGCGACCTCGCCTTCACGGTCATGGGCGTCAACTTCCTGAGCACCGTCGTGATGGTGATCTACCCCACCCTGCGGGAAGCGCTGGGCTTCTCGCTGTTCGAGATGGGCGTGTTCCTGGGCGGTGCGATCCATGACGTGGCGCAGGTCGCCGGTGCCGGCCAGACGATGGGCCCACAGGTTCTGAGCGATGCCGTCATCACCAAGCTGCTGCGCGTGGCGGCACTGTTGCCGGCCATCGCCGGCATTGCCTGGTGGATCGCCAGGAGCGGCGGCCCGCAGAGCGCGGCGCGACCGACGCCACCGGTCTTCCTGTTCGGCTTCCTGGCGCTTGCCGCGCTGAACTCGCTGGGTCTCATCCCGGCCGCCGTGCGCGATGCCGTAGGCCAGATCTCGGCATTCCTGATCATAACCTCGATCGCGGCGCTGGGTATGAAAACGTCGCTTCTGGCGCTGGTGCGAATCGGCATGGCTCCGGTGATGCTGCTCATCACCCAGACGATCTTCGTCGGCCTGCTCGTCGTAGGACTGATCTATGGATTGCGCGCCGCCGGGCTTTAGAAGATCAGCCGGCGAGCCAATCTTTGCTTTCCTCCCCCGTCAGACGGGGGAGGCGTTCATGAGTGGGGACAGCGGAAGGCTCATGTCCCCGGCTTGGTCCCGGTGGCCTTCACCACCGCGCCCCAGGTATCGATTTCGTTCTTGATGAACTCGGCGAACTGGATGGGCGTGCCCGGTGCCGGCAGCGCGCCGCGCTGCTCGATCTGCCTGATCACCGCATCGTCGTTGAGCAGCGTCTGAATGTCCCGGCTCACCTTGGCCACGATCTCCAACGGCGTACGCGCCGGCGCCGCGAGGCCAGACCAGCCGGCGGCGTTGAAGCCAGGGATGGTCGCCGCAATCAGAGGAATCTTGTCGAGCGGTGGCGGCGCCGGACGCGCCGTCGTCACGGCAAGGGCCTTGATGCGCCCATCCTTGATGTGATTCAGCGCGGACGCCGTACTGTCCATCATCAGCTTGACGTGCCCCCCGAGAAGATCGGCCATCGCCGGACCGGATCCCTTGTAGGGAATGTGCACGATGTCGACCCCTGCCTTGAGCTTGAACAGCTCCATGCTGAGATGCTGCGAGGTGCCGGGGCCCGCGGAAGCGTAGGAGAGCTGTCCTGGCTCCTTCTTGGCGAGCGCGATCAGCTCGGCCAGCGTATTCACCGGCAGGCTGGGATGGGCCACGATCACCAGCGGTACCAGGAAGATGTTGGAGATCGGCAGGAAGTCCGTCAGCGGCTTGTACGGCAGGTCGGGATAGAGGCTCGGATTGACGCCGAAGGTGCCGCTCGACACGACCATCAGCGTGTAGCCGTCGGGCGCCGCCGCCTTGCCAAACTCCGTGGCCGGGATGCCGCTGCCGCCGCCCTTGTTTTCGACGATGACCTGCTGCTTCCACTTGTCGGTCAGCTTCTCGGCCATGAGGCGCGCAAAGATGTCGGCCGCCTGGCCCGGCGGAAACGGCACGATGAAGCGCACCGGCTTGCTGGGCCATGACGATTGAGCGATGGCCGGTGCGGCGAGCGCAGCGCCGGCCGCCCCCGCGAGCGCCAATGCCTGGCGACGCGTCGGATTGGATCGCATTCCTGAACCTCCCAGATCGTTTCGAGTGACAGGGTAGCACAGGCCTCCGAAAATGGCCGCATGACAGGCAGGATACATATCGCTCCGCCCCGCGATGCGGCGGACCACGAGGCGATCGCCGGGCTGGTCCGCGAATACGCTGGTTCGCTGGGCTTCTCGCTCGATTACCAGGACTTTGAAGCGGAACTCGCCGATCTCGCTGCCAAGTACGCGCCGCCGGGGGGCGCGCTTCTCCTCGCCCGGGTCGACGGAGCCGCGGCCGGCACCGTGGCGCTGCGGCAGCTCGAGCCGGGAATCGGCGAGATGAAGCGGCTCTACGTCCGGCCGGACTTCCGCAAGGAGCGCACGGAAAGCGGCGAATCCATTGGCCGCGGCCTGGCTCATCGCATCGTGGACGCCGCGCGCGCGTGCGGGCATCGACGTCTCAGACTCGACACAATCGGTCCCAAAATGGAGGCAGCGATCAAGCTCTATCACTCGATGGGCTTTGTCGAGATTTCCCCCTATTACCCGAGCCCGGTGCCCGGCACCGTGTACATGGAGCTGGTCCTTTGACCGATCGCTTCTACGAGGATTTCAAGGTCGGCGACCGTTTCATGAGCGGCGGCATGACGATGACCGAAGCCGCCATCATTGACTTCGCGCGACAGTGGGATCCGCAGCCCTTTCACACGGACCCCGAGTTCGCCGCGACGTGGACGTTCGGCGGCCTGATCGCCTCGGGTCTGCACACGATGGGGGCGACCCTGCGCCTGTGGCTCGACCTCGGCATCTTTCGCGCCTGCAGCCTGGGCTCGCCCGGCATCGGCGAGGTTCAGTTTCCCCGTCCCGTCCGGCCGGGCGACACGTTGCGCGTGGTCTCCGACATCGTCGAGCTTCGGCCGTCCGCTTCCAAGCCCGACCGCGGTATCGCGCGGCTGCGTCAGGTCACGATCAACCAGCGCGGCGAGCAGGTCATGGAACAGGAGACGACGGTCTTCCTGAAGCGACGCGCCACCGCCTAACGCCAGGCGAAGACCGGCTGCTCGTAGTGGTCGACGCGGGTGTCGCGGCCAGCCAGCGCCACTTCCCGGAACTGGAACAGCACCGCCGCGGTCGGCGCATTCACCGTTGCCACCGGCAACGGCAGGCGGATGATCGGGCGGTCGGATTCCTCGATCGCCACGATCTCGGGCGAGCCGTCCCGGAAGAGCTCCCCGCAGCCGATGCGATAGGCACTCGCCACTTCGGAGGGATTGGGCACGAGCGTCACGCCGGGCGCCCACACGACCACCGGCGCGATCAGGTAGCCCGACCGCGTCGGATAGTCGTCGAGCGTCCCCAGTATGTCGTCGGTCGAGGCCAGCACGCCCAACTCCTCGTGCAACTCGCGCAGGGCCGTCTGCTCGATCGTCTCGCCCGGGTCGACGCGGCCGCCCGGCAGTGCCCACTGGCCGCCATGGGCGCGCAGCTTGGGCGTGCGCTTCGTAAGCAGGAACGCGGCCTCACCCGGCGCATCGGCCTCGACGATGACGATGGCGACGGCCGCGCGCTTCAGGCCGCCGGCATCGACGCGGCGGCGCAGGTCGAAGCGCCCGAGATGCGCCGTGACCCTGGCGCGCAACGCTTGATCGAGCGGATACCGGGTCACGCGCCTACGGGTCTCCGGAAGGTCCAGACTACGGCAGGCGGTATGTTGCGCCAGATGCGGGGCCCCCGCGTGCCGACGAGCCGCAGCCCCTGAGACAAGGTGCGCGGTACCGGCTGCGACGGGCCATAGGTGAACTGCACCAGCGCGCCGCCGCGCGGCAGGGCGTCGAACACGCCCTCCACGATACCGCGCACGACCTCTGCGGGAAGCGACAGCAGCGGCAGGCTCGACACGACGGCAGAGACCGAACCGATGCCCTGCTCCGCGAGGATCTTCGGTAAACGGGCGGCATCGCCTTCGACGATCCGCGGCCCGGTGAAATGGCGGCGCAGGAAGGAGGCGAGTTCCGGATCGCGCTCGACCAGGGCAAGGCGGTTGGCGGGAATGCCCGCGGCGAGAAGCGCGTTGGTGACCTCGCCCGTCCCCGCGCCCAGCTCGATCACGTAGCCGTCGCGGCCCTTCATTTCGCTGAAGGTCGCCCTTGCCATCGCCTGGGCGAGCAGCCGCCCGCTCGGCACGACCGCCCCCACCGAGAAGGGCCGACGCAGCCAGCGCTTCAGGAACAGGGCGGTGCCGGCGCGCGAGGCGAGGCCGTCACGAATCTCGGGCATGACATAACGCTAACAGACGCTTTTCCAAGTCGACAGGAAAAAGCAGCCGCTCCCTATTGCGCGGGTTGCATGGCAGATTCTGCCGAGGACGCCGGGGTGGGCGTCTCGAACGCCGTCCGGGCATGCCGCATCTGCTCCACGGCGTTGACCATGGAGACGTAGACGGCCGCCGCGTAGGGCAGAGACTGTACGATCATGAACAAAGCCCACAGGCGGGCCTCCGGGTCGACGACACCGTTGCCGAACCACAGCACCGCGGCCGCGGCCCACAAAAGCACGGCCAGGATCGCCTCGCCGCGCGCCATGCCGAGCGCCATGCCGAGCGTCGCGCGCTCGTCCATCTTGGGCGTGCGCATGAACGGCAGCCGGCTTGTCGCCAGGCCATAGATCACCGCACGGCCCACCGTATAGGTCAGCGCCAGGCCGGCCAGCGAGGCACCGATGCTCTGGCGGAACGTGCACCGCACGCGGTCGAAATACAGGCCGAACGAGTAGAGCAGCTTGAAAACGAAGATGCCAATCGTCGGCACGATGAACTCCGACGGCGGCAGGCCGACCGGCTTCATGCCGAACAACGGCGGCAGGACGACCGCCAGCACCCAGGCCAGGCCAGCCCAGGTGAAGATCAGGTTCAGCGCATCGGCGAACCAGGGCATCCAGCCGGCCACGAAATGATACTTCTGCCAGAAAGTCAGCTTTGTCTGATTGCCGAACATCTTTCCTGCATGCGCCTTCATGATCTGCATGGCGCCGTAGGCCCAGCGGAAGCGCTGCTTCTTGTAACCCGAGAAATGGTCGGGCGTCAGGCCGTGGCCGAAGCGCTCCCGGCTGTACATCGCGCCGTAGCCTTTCTGCATCAGGCGCAGGCCCAGCTCGGTATCCTCGGTGATGCACCAGGTCGCCCAGCCCCCCATCTCTTCCATGCAGGAGCGGCGTACCAGCGTCATCGTGCCGTGCTGGATGATGGCATCGTATTCGTTGCGCAGGCACATGCCGATGTCGAAGAACCCGGCATATTCCCAGTTCAGCATCTCCTTGAACCGGTCGCCCCGCCAGTCGCGATGGTCCTGCGGCGCCTGCACATAGCTGATCTTGCCGTCGTCAAAATATGGCACCAGCGCTTTCAGCCAGTCCGGCCGCACCATGTAGTCGCTGTCAATGACGCCGATCACCTTGGCGTCGGGTGCGGTCTGGCTCAGCACGAAGTTGAGGGCGCCCGCCTTGAAGCCCTTCATGACGTCGAAATGGAAGAACTTGAAGCGATCGCCGAGCTGGGCGCAGTAGTCCTGCACCGGTCGCCACACTGCGGGATCCTTGGTATTGTTGTCGATGACGATGACTTCGAAGTTCGGGTAGTCGAGCCCGGCCAGGGAGTCGAGCGTCTGCATGACCATTGACGGCGGCTCGTTGCAGATCGCCAGATGCAGCGAGACCTTGGGCCAGTCGCGGTTCGCCGGCTGGCGCGCGATCATCTCGGCGGCGGGCAGCGCCTCGCGCGTCCAGCGACCGCGCCAGATCGTCTCGGCCATCTCGAGGGCCTGCACGAGCGCCATGCCGAGGCTGGCCACCAGGAAGAAGGCCAGCACGCCCCAGCCCACCATCTCGGAGGCGACCATGTAGGTGCCGGCCGCAACGGACGCGCCGTAAGCGACGGCGCTGGCGGACAGGGCCACCAGGGCGCAAAAGCCGACCTGCCCCGCCATGCCGAGGCGTGGCCAACGCCACAGGAAGAGCAGCATCAGCGGCAGCGATCCCGCCAGCGACCAGGCCGCGCAGGACAGCCATTGCGGGAAGCCCTGGATCGGGCCGGTCCAGGCGAATTTCTGCTGCCGGTCGGCATTCCACAGGCCCCAGTAGCCGCCCGCCTTGCCTTCCAGGTCGTAGGACTTCCACGGCTGGTCGACCGCCTCGACGACGAAGGTGTCGATGTTCTGTGAGCGCAGCCACGCCACCATGTCGCGCACGTTCCTGGCCTGCTCGGCCGGCGTCGCGTGCTTCACGACGCCGGAACCGGGGCTGCGGCGCGAGGCGCCGTTCGAGGGCCAGCCGACCTCGGTCACGATGATGTTCTTGTTCGGGTAGAGCTTGCGAAGAAGGCCGATCTTTTCCTTCACGTATTCGACCGGTGTGGAACTCGATTGCTCGTCCCAGTAGGGCAGGATGTGGACGGCGAGATAGTCGACCTCCCGCGCGAGTTCGGGATAGCGCTCCCAGATGTGCCAGGGTTCGGCAGTGCTGACCGGCACCTTTATGTTGCGTTTGACGTTGCGAATTTCGCGGATGAGCTGGGCGGGGCTGACCGCGTTGGGCGCGCGCAGATCCTTCTCACCGTCGAAGCGCAGGATATTCTCGTTGCCGACCAGAACGCGCTCGATGTTGGGGTTCTGGTTGGCCATGCGGATCAGCGCGCCGGTCTCCTCGGCGTTGACCTCGCTCGACTCGCGGCCGAACTGCAGCTTGGCTTCATTCGGACTGTAGATCCAGGCACCGGGCACGAGCTTCATCCCGTACTTCACGGCCATCGCCGGCATCACGTCGCCGCCGTCGGTGGTGCGATAGGTACGGACGTTGTTGACCTTGCCGCTCAGCATGGCGAAGTCGCGTTCGATCTGGTCCTTGCGCGGCTTGATCTGCGGCGTGGCGGTTTCGTTCACGGCGGTGCGCAGGAAACTCCACAGGCCGCTCGCTTTGCCCTCGAGGGGATCCTGGTCCTTGGCCCACGGCGCATAGGTGACGCCATGCAGAGGCCCCGGCATGTCCGCTGCCGTCACACGACTGTCCAGCAGACGCCAACCGACAAGCGTGGCCGCGACGACGATGAGTAGAACCAAGCCCCGACGCATCATGAAGAGACGATTGCTCCGGCAAATCCGCCGCTGGGTGAATGCTCGCTTTGGGATCGCGCTCGCATGTCTCCTGCGGACGACAATCGTCGGCGCAAGGACCGTGCCCGGCTCGACTCTGCAGCGAGCCGACTACCACGCAGTGCGGCGGACCTCTTCGAGGTTTCCTTGCGCCCGATTTCCTCGACGGCGACCCATCGCAGCCGGTAAGGCGACGTGCCGATCTATAGCCTGCGGTTCCCGGTACGGTAAAGAGACTGAAGGTGATGATGGCTAAAATGCCCAATTCTCCGCTGGCCTTGACGCCCCTCCTTCGCCAAAACGCCACAAACCATGACCGATCAGGATTTAACCGCCGCGCCGGCAGCGGTACCGCCCTCTCTCTCCGCAACCTACCGCGCGGCAGATCGCTACGGCTTTCTTGAGCGCAGCGGCGGACGCCTCCGTTATGCCTGGTGGAACGCCAAAGGCGCCCCCCGCGGCACCGCGGTCATCCTGACCGGGCGGGGCGAGTTCATTGAAAAATACGCCACCGAGGTGGTGGATGAACTCCTGGAGCGCGGCTTTGCCGTGGCTGCACTGGACTGGCGGGGCCAGGGTCTGTCCGACCGGCCCCTGCCCGATCGTGGCAAGGGCCATATCGACCGATTCACGACCTACATGGCCGACGTCCGGCTGTTTCTCGAAACCGTCGTATCGCCCCTGGCGCCGCGGCCGGTTCTCGCCCTCTGCCACTCCATGGGTGGGCATATCATGATGCGGGAGATGGCCGAGAACGGAACCGGTCCCTTTTCGGCCGCCCTGTTCGTATCGCCCATGACCGCGCTGCGCCGGGAAGCAATGTTGCGGTCGGTGCTGATGATCATGCCCGAGGTGCCCACCGTCGAGGATCGCTACCTGTTCGGAACCGGTCCCTTCGTCCTGCTGGCCCGGGAGTTCGCCTCCAACTTCGTGACCCATGACGAGCGCCGCTACCGCTTCACGGAGGACTGGTTCACGGCCGATCCACGCCTGTCGCTGGGCGGTCCGACGATCGGCTGGTCCCGGCAGGCCGTCCGGTCGATGGCCGCCGTCCACGCCCCGGGCTATCTCGAGCGCATCGACATTCCGCTCCTCGTCATCACCGCCGGCGAGGACCGGCTGATCGACTCCCGATCCCATGCCCCGCTGGTTGCCCGGCTGAAGCATGGTGAGCATTTCACCATCGGCCATGCCCGCCACGAGATCATGATGGAGACCGACGAGATCCGCGCCCTTTTCTGGGAGGCTTTCGACCGGCTGGTGAAGGGTGTGATGAGCTGATGACCGAACTGCAGATTTTGGTGATCGCCGTCGCCTTCATCGTCGCCGGGGTTGCCAAGGGAGCAATCGGCATCGGCCTGCCGCCCATCGCGGTGGGTCTGATGACGCTGGCCATACCGCTCGACGACGCGCTCGCGATCATGACCATTCCAACGCTGGCCACGAACGTCTGGCAGGCGCTCTACGGCCATGGGTTGGGACGGCTGTTCCGCCGTTTCTGGACGCTCGCGCTGACGGCAACCGTTACCCTGATCGTCGTTGCCGCGATCTTGGGCGGGCTCGGGTCGGCGCGGGCCACGGCATGGCTGGGCGTCATGCTGGTGCTCTATTCGACCATCGTCCTGCTGGCCTGGCGCCCCAGGGTATCGCGGGAAAGCGAACGCTGGATGAACCCGCTGATGGGCATCGCGAGCGGGGCCGTCGCCGGCTTCACCGGCATCGCGGCCGTTCCGTTCCTGCCCTACATGCAATCGCTCGACATCGACAAGGACGACCTCGTCCAGGCGTTGGGCATCCTTTTCATCTTCCTGATCGGGGCGCTCACCTTCGCGCTGTTCCGTCAGGGCGCCTTCGACGCGACGAACACCATCGGCGGCGTTCTGGCCATCGTGCCGACATCGCTCGGCGTCTGGCTCGGCCAGAAGTCGCGCAATGCCCTGTCGCCCGAGATGTTCCGTCGCGTTTTCCTGCTCGGACTGCTGGGTCTCGGGCTGCACATGGCGCGAGGCTTGTTGTAGGCTCCGCCGATGTCACTCCCTCCCTTCAAGGTCACCATCTGCGGCATCCCCGAGCTGCCGCAGCATTGCGCCGTCGGCGTCAGCCACGTCCTGTCGATCATCGACACCCACGAGCCGCGGCCGCCGGCCCTCGACGCCTATGCCGTCATCGACCACGAGTTGATCCGCTTCGACGACGTGGTGGCGGAATATCCCGGCTTCGAGGCCTGCACGCAGGCCCACATCGAAAAGGTCCTGGCCTTCGGCGAGCGCGTGCACGCGCGGCCCGACGGCCACGTGCTGGTCCATTGCCACGCCGGCATTTCCCGCTCGACCGCCGCGGCCGCCATCCTGATGTCCCAGAATGCACCGGGACACGAGGAAGAGGCCTTCCTGAAGCTCCTCGACCTGCGCAAGCATGGCTGGCCCAACACCCGCATGGTCGAGTTCGCCGACACGCTGCTGAAGCGCGACGGCGCGATGCTGCGGGGCCTGATCGCCTATCGAAAGGCGCTGCTCGAGGTGAAGCCGCACCTCAAGGAAGTCGTCCGCAACATCGGTCGCGGCCACGAGATTCCCACTTGATTGTCGTCCTGAGCGAAGCGAAGGACCTCACATAACATCCAGCGGGCTCTCCTGCGGGCGTAAGATCCTTCGCTCGCGCTCAGGATGACAAAATAGAGTCGAGTCGTTCAGGCTACCGCGCCTTCATCGGCAGGCTGGCGAGATGCGTGCCGGCGTCGACGATCAGGAATTCGCCGGTGATGTTGCTGGCGCTGGTCAGGAAGAACAGCACGGCTTCCGCCATCTGCTCGGGCGTGCCGGCCTGGCGGAGCGGCGTGTTCTGCTCCTGCCCCATCTTCATCTTGTTGTAGTTCTCCTCGCCCATGCCGCCCAGCAGCCAGCGCGTCTGGATGAAGCCGGGGCAGACCGTGTTGACGCGTACCGCCGGAGACAGCCAGCGCGCCAGGGTGAGCGTCAGCGTGTTGAGTGCCCCCTTGGAGCAGGCGTAGGGGATCGAGCTGCCGACGCCCATGACGCCGGCGATCGAGGAGATGTTCACGATCGAGCCCCGGTCCTGGCTGCCCTCCCACTGCTTCTTCATGGTCGGATAGACGGCACGGCTCATCATGTAGGGGCCGGTCACGTTGACCCTCAGGATGCGATCGAAGTCCTCCGGCGTGACGCCGTCGAGGTCGCCCTGGTTCTGGAACTTGGTGGTGCCGGCATTGTTGATGAGGCCGTCGATGCGGTCCCACTTCTTCAGGGTCTCGGCGGCGAGCTTGCGGCAATCGGCGTCCTGGCCCATGTCGGCCTGCACGAGGATTGCCTCGACGCCCTTGGCCTTCACCGCCTCATAGGTCTCGTCCGCCTCTTTCTTGCTCTTGGTGTAGTTGATCGCGACGTTCCAGCCGCGCTCCGCCAGGTCGAGCGCACACGAGGCGCCCAATCCCGTCGCCGAGCCCGTCACGATCGCAACCTTGTTCGTTTTCGCCATGTCGTTTCTCCCGATATCTGCAGCACCTTTCATAGGCTAGGATCGCCCCCCAAGGCAAAAAGCGGGTACGGGCGGGACATGGCCGATCTATTTTCAATGAAGAATCGCGTGGCGCTGGTGACCGGCGCGTCGCGTGGACTGGGTCGTGACATGGCATTGGCTCTGGCGGGCGCCGGCGCCAGCGTGCTCTGCGCCGGCCGCACCGTGAAAGATCTCGACGCGACGGCCCGCGCCATCGTCCGCAAGGGCGGCAAGGCGCACGTGGTTGCGATGGACGTCACCGACGAGGCGGACGTCGTCGCCAAGGTCCGCGCCATTGTAGCCAGGCACCGCCGCATCGACGTGCTGGTGAACAATGCCGGGATTGTCCATCGCCAGGACATCGTCGACACCGCGACGACGGATTTCCGCAAGGTGATCGAGACCGACCTGGTCTCGCAATTCATCGTGGCCCGCGAGGTCGGCCGTCACATGCTGGCCCGCAAGTACGGACGGATCGTGAACATTTCGTCGGTCATGGCGATCCTCGGCCGCGCCTCGGTCGCGGGCTATGTCTCGGCCAAGCACGGGCTGGTCGGCCTCACCAAGAACCTGGCGGCAGAATATGGGCCGCACGTCACGGCCAATGCGATCGCGCCCGGCTACATCCGGACCGAATTCAACGTGCCTTTGCAGCAGAACAAGGACTTCAGCGCCATGCTTGAGCGCCGCACCGCGGCGGCGCGCTGGGGCAAGCCCGAGGATCTGCGCGGCGCGCTGCTGCTGCTGGCGTCCGACGCGGGCAGCTACATCACCGGCCACACGCTGGTGGTCGACGGCGGCCTGACCACGATCCTCGCCTGATCGGGACTGGCCTGACCATGACCGGTGTTCCGCGTTGGGCGATGCTCCTGCTGGCCGCGGCCTTGGTGCTCTACGGCGTCGCGGTCTCACAGGGTTGGCTGCGCGACCCCTCGCTGGCCCGCGCAGACTATGTCGGCACCATCGACGTCTCGGCCGACGATGCGAAACTGTACCGCGCCGTTCCCTTCGAGTGGCAGGTGACCAGCGCCGCCGGCGCCTTCAAGGGCAACGACACGGCGCATGTCCGCATCGACCCGTCGGGCGAGCGCACCGTGCTCTGCGGCTGGGTCTTCCTCGACAAGGGCGGCGCGTCGATTCGCGCCACCCGCTGGCTGAGCGAGGCGCGCCTGGTGGTGGGCGACATCAAGGTCACCGCACTGTTCATCGCGCCGGTCGACAAGAAGCCGGGCGACGGGCTCAACGCCGGCTGCCTGCGGCTGGACGAAGGCATCACGGCTGCCACAGACGCCGCCCTCAATCTCGAAGGCCAGCCGGTCCGCGAATGAACGCACCGCATATCGAAAGAATACCCATGCTTCCCAGACAAGGGGGCACGCGGGCCCTCGCGCGCTTGATCGTCGACACGACATGGAACGATCTGTCCGACCAGGCCCGTCACGAGCCCGAGCGCGCCCTGCTGAATTTCTTCGCCGTGGCGATCGCGGGCTGCCGCACCCAGCTGGTCGAGCTGGCGCTGCGCACGCTGTGCGAATTCTCGGGCGGCCGCCAGGCGACGATCGTCGGCCGGCCCG